>JADKJG010000004.1:0-300000 GCA_016722375.1 Bacteroidota bacterium
GAAAAGGAAAGCCTATTATCATTCAGCAAGGGTCTGTAAGTGTAGCTGATGAATTGAAAAAATTGAAGGATCTCTTAGATGCAGGTGTTCTAACTAAAGAAGAATATGATGCTCAGAAGCAGAAAATACTAAGTAAATAAACATTCAAGTATTCATTTCATATAAATCAGTGCAAATGAAAAAGCAATTTCTTTTTCTCGTTTTGAGCATTGTGCTCTTATTTTCAGTTCAGGGACAAGCACCTCAAAAATTTAATTACCAGACAATCGTTAGGGGTTCTAATGGCTTACCTTTAGCCAATGCGAATGTTTCTATGCAGTTTATAGTTCATGATTTAACACCCAATGGCAATACAGTATTTCAGGAGAACGCATCAGTTACAACCAATCAATTTGGTTTAATCAACTATAGTATTGGCTCAGGTGGAAATCTTGCTGGTTAGCTGGACAGGTGGAGAAAAATATCTTGAGGTATTAATTGACATAAGCGGCGGAACGAATTATATCAGCATGGGTTCCACACAATTGCTGAGTGTTCCCTATGCTCTGTTTTCTGCCAATAGCCTTCCCGGCCCTTCCGGAGCGACAGGGCCAACTGGTCCCACCGGCACCGCAGGAAGCGGAGGCGGTGCCACCGGCTCTACAGGACCTACAGGTGTAAACGGCGTTAGCGGACCAACCGGAGTGCAAGGGGTAACTGGCCCTACCGGTAATACAGGGGCGATTGGTGCCACTGGAATTGGATTTACAGGAACAACGGGTGCAACAGGAGTACAAGGTATTCAAGGTAATACAGGGCCTACAGGTATAACCACAATTGGAGCAACTGGGCCAACTGGTGCGACTGGAATAATGGGGCCAACTGGACCCCAAAGTTTTGGACTTCCACGTGTTGTTCCAATGCCTGATGCTGCAACATTTACTCTTACACCCGACTCTGCCGACGAAAATACCCAGTTGAATACACAACCAACCGGTTTACTTACAGTAAATGCTCCATCCGGAACACCTCGTGATGGTCAAAAAATTATTTTTAGAATCAAATCAACAAACGTGCAGACGTTTGTTTGGAATTTGGTGTTCAGAGGAAGTACCAGCCTTCCACTTCCAACCGCTACTTCAGGAGCGGAAAATACTGATTACGCAATTTTCATTTACAATGCCGCTGATTCGAAATGGGATTTGATAGTGTCCGTTTTTGGATTCCAGTCATCTTCCATTGTTAACGGAATCATTGCATATTGGAAAATGGACGGTAACAGCATTGATATGGTGAATGGACACAATGGAGCAGATGCGAACATCAGTTATTCTAACGCCAATGGAATAATCAATAACGGTGCTGGATTTAATGGCTTGTCAAGCAGAATTGTTGTGCCCCAGGACCCTGCGCTTTCCCCATCCAATTTAAGCGTTTCATTTTGGGTTAAGCCACTCTCCTTACCTACATCTAACAACGTAATGACTATCATGACTAAACGAGATGATGTGTCGGGGTCAGGGGGATGGGGTATTGAATTATATAATAATGGGGGAACGCAGAGTATTGCTTGTTTAGGCAACAATACTGGCGCACCAACTTCAAATGTTACTTACACTCTTCCGCTTGGAGTTTTTACGCACGTAGTTGTAACGAAGATGAGCGGTGGGAACGCCAAAGTTTACGTCAACGGAGGTTTCCTTGGCGCTGATAATGCTATGTGGGCAATGTCGAATTTGCAGCAGTGCCCCTTGTTATTGGTGACCGACTTACTGATCCTAAATGGCTCAATGGCTCCCTTGATGAAATAGGTTTATGGGGTAGAATTTTAACTCCCATCGAAATAACACAGATTTATAATAATGGCCTTGGTTTTCAATATCCTTTTTAAATTCCATAAGTACTCAAATTAATAAAAATGAAATCAAAAATCATCCTTCTTCTTGCATTTGTTTTGGTTGAATTTATTACCAATGCGCAAATAGTCAGCATAAAATCTCAAAACCTTTTTTCAATAACCCAAAAACCAAAGCAGTTTATAAATGATACTAATTTTATAAAAGACCCACTGTATATCCTTCTTGACTTTTCAAAACTGTCAGAACTTAATAGGGTCAAGCCAGAGATGCTGGAATTGAAAATTCCAGTTTCGGATTCCACTTTTGAAGTACTTTCTTTGCATCAGTCAAATATTTTTTCCTCGGGTTTCGCGTTGGTTACTAGCTCAAATGACTCTATTCAATACGAACCTGGATTACATTATCAAGGAAAAATCAAAGGTGATAGCACTTCGATAGCTACCTTAAGTATTTTCAAAGATTACATCATGTGTCTGTTTTCGAATAAAAATGGCAACTACGAATTAATATTGAAAAACGAAGAGGCAAGGAACAATAACCTATATATCCTCTACAATACTAAAGACTTAACGAATAAGCAAGAATTTCAATGTTCTGTTAAAGAGGGGTTAGATAATACGATAAAAAAACTCCGGCGCAAGAGGACAAAGTGCCAGCGGTTGCGTAAAAATATATTTTGAATGTGATTATCAAATGTATCTTGATAGAGCGAGTAATACAACCAATGTGGGAAACTATGTGACCGGTTTATTTAATGTGGTGCAAGCCCTATACTCAGCAGAAAGTATTGATGTTCAAATTAGCTCGATTTACGTTTGGACAAGTACTGATCCATATATCAACTATTCCACCTCTCCAACAATTATCAATGCCTTCAGCAATTATCGCACATCATATAGTGGAACATTTGCTCATCTACTTTCTACACGATCAATTAATATAGGTGGAATTGCGGGACCTTTATCTTATGTCGTGAATGGTTTTTGTTATAAGAATTTTTCGTATGCCTATAGCAATATTTTTAACATTTATACGTCAAGCTCACCGCCTGTTTATTCATGGACTATACAAGTGGTCTCTCATGAGTTAGGCCATAATATGGGATCCCCTCATACTCATTCATGCAGTTGGGCCGGAGGTGCCATAGATAATTGTTATACTCCTGAAGGGCAATGTAATAGAGGGCCTAGCCCCAGCAATGGAGGAACGATAATGAGCTATTGTCATTTATCACCAAATCCCGGTATCAATTTTTCAAATGGATTTGGAACTCAGCCCGGAAATTTGATACGTAACAATTATAATTCCGCATCCTGCTTAACTTCTTGTGGTGGCGGTGGTGGTCAACTGAATTGCTCTAATGCAATTCCTGTAAATTGTGGCACAGTACTAACAAATCAAACTACTGTTGGTGGAGCGAATAACGCTAATTCATACGCTTGTATTCCTTCGTGGAATGAAAGCGGACCTGAAAAGGTATATGTCATCAACACTACCACAACTGGTAAAATCAGAGCTGAATTGCTAAATGCGAATGGCAACTTGGATGTGTTCATTTTATCATCGTGCAACAACAATAGTGGGAACTGCGAATACGAAGTTCCTGCGACAGAATATGCTGAATTGGCCAATGCTCCACCCGGAGTTTACTACATTGTCGTTGATGGTTACAACGGTTATTCAGGTGCTTATAGTTTGAAAATTGATTGTCAATGCCAATGTCAGCCTGCGGGTTCTAAAAATCCATCAAGCACCTTAACCCTACCGTAAATTGGTCAACGCAATCTCAACAGGCAGGTCAATATAGTTTATATAATGTCATTTCTGGAGTAACTTATTATTGGAGTTATTGCAACAATGACGGAAGTGGCGGCAATTCAAATTCGATTGACTTGCGAATAAATCTCTATAATAATGCTACAAATGGATTTCTTGCAAGCAATTGTGACGCTTGTGGCTCATCAAGCTTGGATCCAAAAATAACATGGACTTCGGACTTCACCGGAGTTGTGCGAATGCAGACAAACGAGTGGTCAACCTGGACAAACCCTTGCGCGAATAATACTACTAGTGTTACTCTCGCATACAAAAGTAATTGCAGTAATTCGACTTCGCCATCTTCAATTAGCGCCTCTCAAAACCCTCTCTGTTATGGTAATCCTGTAACTCTGACAGTCATCGGCGGTTCGCTTGGTTCTGGGGCCCAATGGAAATGGTATAGTGGAAATTGCACTAGTGGAACTTATCAAGGATTTGGCAGTTCAATTATCATATATCCCCCTGTAGGTAATACAACATATTATTGCCGCGCTGAAGGATGCAATACTACTTCTTGTGCATCCTTGCAAGTGACAGTCAATGCCAATATTACAGCTGGTACCGTAAGCGGCACTAATCCGCTCTGTGTCAATGGCACAGCAACTTATACAACCAACGGCACATCAGGGGGAACATGGAGTAGCAGCAATAACTCTGTGGCTACGGTGAATCCAAGCACAGGAGTAGTAACGGCAGCAGGAGCAGGAACGGCGAACATTACATACATGGTCAGCGGTTGCGGCAGCACGGTCACAGCATTCAAAGCAGTAACGGTCAATGCCAATGTTAGTGCTGGTACTGTAAGCGGCACCAGTCCGCTCTGTGTCAATGCCACGGCAAGTTATATGACCAATGGCACATCGGGTGGAACCTGGAGCAGCAGTAATACCGCTGTGGCTACGGTAATTCCAAGCACAGGAGCAGTAACAGCAGTTGGAGCAGGAACCACTACTATTACATACACGGTGAATAGTGGTTGTGGCAGTCCGGTGACAGCATCCAAAACATTAATGGTAACTACCTCTGTGACAGCTGGTACCGTAAGCGGCACCAGCCCGCTCTGTGTCAATGCCACGACGACCTATACGAGCAGCGGTACATCCGGTGGAACATGGAGCAGCAGTAATACCGCTGTGGCTACGGTAATTCCAAGCACAGGAGCAGTAACGGCGGTAGGAGCAGGAACAGCGAGTATTACCTATAAGGTTAACAGTGGTTGTGGCAGTCCGGTGACAGCATCCAAAACCTTAACGGTAACTACCAATGTGTGACCGCAGGTACCGTCAGCGGCACCAGTCCGCTCTGTGTCAATGCCACGGCAAGTTATATGACCAGCGGCACATCGGGTGGAACATGGAGCAGCAGCAATAAACATATTTAAGCAACGGTACATCGGGCAGAACATGGAGCAGCAGCAATACCTCTGTAGCTACGGTGAATCCAAGCACAGGAGCAGTAACAGCGGCAGGGGCAGGAACGGCGAATATTACCTATAAGGTTAACAGTGGTTGTGGCAGTCCGGACAGCATCCAAGACCCAACGGTAACTACCAATGTGACCGCAGGTACCGTCAGCGGCACCAGTCCGCTCTGTGTCAATGCCACGGCAAGTTATATGACCAGCGGCATCGGGAGGAACATGGAGCAGCAGCAATAACTCTGTGGCTACGGTGAATTCAAGCACAGGAGTAGTAACGGCGGTAGGAGCAGGAACAGCGAACATTACATACACGGTAAGCGGTTGCGGCAGCACGGTCACAGCGTTCAAAGCAGTAACGGTCAATGCCAATGTGAACGCAGGTACCGTCAGCGGCACGAACCCCCTCCGTGTCAATCGTACCGCGACATATTCGAGCAACGCTACATCGGGCGCAACATTGAGCAGCAGCAATACCTCTGTAGCTACGGTGAGTCAAGCACAGGAGCAGTAACAGCGGCAGGGCGGGAACGGCGAATATTACCTATAAGGTTAACAGTGGTTGTGGCAGTCGATGACAGCATCCAAAACCTAACGGTAACTACCATGTGACCGGAGATTGTGAATCAGCAGACCCAGTCCGCTCTGTGTCAATGCCACGGCAAGTTATATGACCACGGCACATCGGGAGGAACATGGAGCAGCAGCAATAACTCGGTGGCTACGGTGAATTCAAGCACAGGAGTAGTAACGGCGGTAGGAGCAGGAACAGCGAACATTACATACACGGTAAGCGGTTGCGGCAGCACGGTCACAGCGTTCAAAGCAGTAACGGTCAATGCCAATGTGACCGCAGGTACCGTCAGCGGCACGAACCCGCTCTGTGTCAATGGTACCGCGACATATTTGAGCAACGGTACATCGGGCGGAACATGGAGCAGCAGCAATACCTCTGTAGCTACGGTGAATCCAAGCACAGGAGCAGTAACAGCGGCAGGGGCAGGAACGGCGAATATTACCTATAAGGTTAACAGTGGTTGTGGCAGTCCGGTGACAGCATCCAAAACCTTAACGGTAACTACCAATGTGACCGCAGGTACCGTCAGCGGCACCAGTCCGCTCTGTGTCAATGCCACGGCAAGTTATATGACCAGCGGCACATCGGGAGGAACATGGAGCAGCAGCAATAACTCTGTGGCTACGGTGAATTCAAGCACAGGAGTAGTAACGGCGGTAGGAGCAGGAACAGCGAACATTACATACACGGTAAGCGGTTGCGGCAGCACGGTCACAGCGTTCAAAGCAGTAACGGTCAATGCCAAACCCACCGCCGATGCAGGACCCGATAAAAACTATTCCAATGGTTCCATTCCTATTGGCGGTAGCCCTACAGCAGGGGGAGGAACTAGTCCCTATACTTATAGATGGTCACCGGCGGTTAGTTTAAGTTCTACAACAACACCCAATCCCAGCGTTACGGGTATTACAACAACTAAAATATACACAGTTACGGTAACTGATTCAAAAGGATGTACGGCAAGCTCGTCTGTTACAGTGAATTATGTTCCGGTTCCACCGGACACCTGTAAATTGTCTGTTTCTCCAAACAGCGTTTATATTAGCGATACCGGGGTTGTTAATAAATCCTTTAGTGTTGATTTGCAAGGCACAAACTGCTCATGGAGCATAGAAAATACATGTAGCACCATGGGTGTGACAGGCTTACCCGGAGGGTCCATCCTAACGGATTCTATGGTAACATACTCCGTTCCTAAAAACCCTGACACCATAGAAAGGAAATGTATTTTGAAAATTACGCTTCATTCCTCACCTCCTCAAACGTACTTTTACACGATTAATCAAAAAGCCGGTAGTGGTGGTGATGGGAAGTGCGTAGAAACGCTAAGTACTCCAAGCGTGAGTGCTAAGGAATGTTGGTTCTCGGTAACTACCGAATATCACCCTGATAGCGTTGCTTATCAGTGGTATTTTGATGGTGGAATGATAGCGAATGGTACTTCTAATAATCTTTTTGCCAATAGCGGTGACGGTGATTATTATGTGAGAATCCGGTCATTGTATGACCCCGATTGCGATGTCTATTCTTCTCCCATGCAGCGGAACTGTCCGGTTGGTATTGAAGAAACCTTTATACAAAATCTAAGTATTGTTCCCAATCCTTCCAATGGCAATTTTAAGGTAACATTTGAATCATATCAGAACTACCCCATCGAAATCAGGATATTTGACATAGTGGGGCGACTGGTTTATGAAGAACAACCGGTAAAGGCCACTGGTCTTTATTCCAGAGAAATTAACTTGGGGATAGCTGCGAAAGGTTTTTACATCTTGCAGCTAAAGGCGGGAGAGGTGATGCTGAACCGGAGGTGGTGGTACAATAGATTTTTAGCAACCTTAATCAGCGATAACTCGAAATAATACTTTGAAGGCAGCTAACATACTTATGATTCAGGGGAGAGCATTGAAACCTATCCTGTTAATTTTAACGGCGTTCTTGCTTTTATCCTCTTGCAAAAAGAGTTTAATATAGACAAGTGGTCGCCTGATTTGCTGGGACCGATTATCAAATCTACCTTAACGGCCAAGGAAGTTTGTGATTTAAAGAACAAGAAATTCACACAGCAAATTACTGCCTTGGATTTGGGTGGATTTTCAACTACTGAACCGGAGTTTGTACCGGTTATTGATACTCCATCCAAGACGAAGCCATTTAAAATTCAACTATCTGACTATTTCAGTTACGTAAAGGTAGATACTAGCGTCACTCCAGATCACCTTAATAAATAATTTTCCTATTACAATTTTAGCAGGCACAGAAATCGTTCTCCGTACCTCCTATCACACAACTGATGAATCCAATGTTGTTGTCCGGCACATAATAAGCGAAAATATTACCCCTGGTGCAAGGTATTCCCGCTCTGAGTTTATCTACAATAATAGATTGGTTACTTCAGACATCTATCTCCGCCTTGAAAACTTAAAATCTCCCGGCGGGAACGGCGTCTATTTCAAGGATGGGCCATTAGAGCTAAACTTTGATTTCAAATTTCTGAAAGTATCTAAAGTAGCCGTCCGCACCGAAAAGGAACATACCGAAATGGACACCACCGAAATACTGTTTACGGATGATGTAAAAGATTATGACAATAACGCAGCAGAGGGTACACTTCGCGTTTTTTTGACCAATGCTATGCCCATTAATTACAATTTCCAGATGTACTTTCTGGATGATTCTAGGAAAGAGCAATAGATTCTATTTCAAGTTCCGATATGTATTCCCCCGCCGGAACAACGGAATATCTCTTGGGTAATCCATTAACTTCTACCGATACATCATTTGCATTCTCATTGAATGCCAGCCGAATCAAAAAGTTGAAGGAGGCAAGGTTTGTAGCTTTTCGGTTAAAAGGAGATACAAAAGGTTTACCAGGAAGTGAGGTGTATGTGGGAGCGAATAGTAATTTACAGGTACTCATCACCGGTGATTTGAAAATCAGAATAGCGAGTTTGTTTAAATAGGCCATGCGACTAACTGCTACCATATTCCTTATTTTTTGTTTGTTGTCTTTATCGGCGCAAATAAACTCGACCGGTCAATATCAAAGTCATGTGGTCAAAGAGGGTCAAACGCTTAATTATTTGGCTAAGGAGGTCTATGGAATTACGGTGGAGGCATTGAAAAAAGCGAATCCCCAAATAAGGAACAACAAGCTTTCTTCCGGTCAGGTTTTGAACATTCCACTTCCCGAGGTAACAGAAGAGGAAGCATCTGTTAGTACTCAAAACGCCGAGCCGGACTCTAATTTCATATTGTACACCGTAAAAGAAGGAGATACATGGCAGAATTTGGCAGCGACAAAATATCACATCACAATGGGAGAATTAATGTATGCGAATCTTCCCGTTGGTGATTTATTCCCTGGGCGGGTAATTCGTGTTCCTATAAAATCAAAACCAGCACCGGAAATTGCGGCTCCTAAAATAGAAGTACCAGAAGTGAAGCCTGCGCCGGTTTCTTATCCAAAAGCATCTGCAGAGGAAACCAAGCTGCCAACAATGAATAAACCCGCTGAGGTACAGACTATTGTGTCAGACACTAATTATATCCTTCATGTCGTAAAGCCCGGAGAAACATGGGGCAGTCTTGCTTTTAGTACGTATCAAATCAATATGACCGAATTGATGAACGCGAATGATTCCATACTTATGTTAGGGGATGAAGTAGTTCCTGGACAAGTCCTTCGTATCCCTGTAAAATCAAAGCCATCGCTGGAAATTCCGGCTCCTAAAATAGAACCAGAAGAGACAAAGCCCGCACTGGCAATTAACAAAACATCCGAAGAAGAAATCAAACCTTCAATTCCAAACCCACCTGCTGAAGCGAAAGCTACGATTCCGGTTCCAGAGCTTAAACCCAAAGTAGAGATACAGGAACCTGTACCTCCAGTTTCTGTGCCTCCCGCACAAAAAAAGGAGGAGCCAGTGAATGTAGAAATTCCGAAAAAGCCCGAAGTCCCGGTTGAAACAGTTCCGAAACCTGCTTCGGTAATAATCGAGCCGATTGTGAGACAGCCTGACACTTTACCACAAGCAAAAGTTGAAGAAATAAAACCGAAAACAGTAGCTGCCGAATCAAAAGTAACCGTTAACGAAACCGCCTCTTCTGTATCTGTAATTGAAAAAAGTAAGGCCGAAACCGAGAATGCCAAAGAACCCATCAAAAAGAAAAAGGAGGTTTCGGCTAACATATATGACCCGCATATCAACGGGATGGATGCCCGCAATTTTCCCAGCCGTTTGGGGAGAGGGCTTTGAAAAGGAGAATTCAATTTGGTTAATATTCATGCCTTGGGTCAGTAATAATTCAGTCAGTTATTCCTCTATTCAGAACCTAATTTTGGTACGGAATTTACTGAAGATCAGGCGGCAAAGATTGTTGGACAAATGAAAACAAAGAACGGCGCTTTTGCAGGGGTGGATGTACAATCCATCAACATTGCTTTCAAGGTCAGAAAGAAAAAGCGCGAAGTTTTCTCTATGGAATTTGGTCATCGGGAACGAATCACTGCCAACCTTCATTATAATAAGAACCTATTTAGTTTGCTGCTTCAGGGGAATAAACAATTTGCGGGTAAGGATGTGCCTTTAGGGCCAGTTATTGGTAATGCACTTTATGTTCGGGAATTTCCAGTAGGAATAGCTTTTCCTATAAACATTCATTCCAAGAACCATGCCGCACAAATTCGACCTGCTATTCGGGGTAAATTCTTGATGGGTATCGGCAATGTTTATACCGAACGGGGAGATGCAAATATGTACACCGACCCGGAGGGGAAGTATGTAGATTTTAATTTGAATTATCTGGTCAATACTTCGATACCGAATTCTACCGGTGGGCTTTCAGGTGCTAATAATTTAGGTTGGGGTATAGATTTAGGTTTAGGCATCAACATTGATGAACACTTTTCTTTGGATGTTGGATTGGTTGATGTGGGGGCTATCCGTTTTAAAAACAAAGCGAAAAATTATTCACGAACCGGAACATATCGTTATGATGGCGCTGAGGCTAAACTCTTTACGGATGAGGAAGGGGATCGGGGGATTAACATCAGCCTTAATGAAGAAATTTTAGACCCGGTTAAGACTGAGAATTCTTATACCACTCCTTGGCAGTAAGATTACCATGCGCGCTGAATATCGGTTTGGAAAGTCGGGCTGGGGTTTGAAAAGAGATAGCACGCGTCGTTATTTTCAGCATCATGTTTACCTGACCTATATTCAAGGTCTGCAAAACGCATATAGTGCTACCAAAACACCAGCATTTTCTCTTGGCTATATGTACAGCCTGAAAAATGTGTTGAATCTTGGTATTAATATGGGCTTTCTTGGCTATAATAAATTTTCCATTGGTCCATTTCTTTCCATCAAAGCAGGTGTGTTTGTCATTGGTTTTGGTTCAGACAATCTTTTGCCATTTATCGCTCCGAATGTCGGAACAGGTGCAGATGCGTATTTCAATATAGGGTTCAATTTTTAGAGGAAGCTGAGGCTTTTCCTATTTCCTCCGTTCTTGTAAAAAACAAATTCCTCTTGTAAATGTTGGTATATTTTGTTTTATTGCCAAAACAAATTCATTGGGAGCGCAGAGATGACGGAGAACCGGAGCAAGGTGACTTGAATAACAATGAATTTACTTTTTTAGTTTTGACGCTACTGAAATTATAGAAAATGCAACTGCCAAAATATCCGCTCAAAGCCGAAAAGTCTTTGATGGTTTTTGAGTTCATCAGCGAGGGCCCAAAAGGGCAAATACCGAAACTGGTAAAATACAGCGAAACCAACCTGAAAGGTTTTTACAATCTGGCTTTTGGAGATAAGAATCACTTGACGGGAGAGATTGACGACACGGTTATCTCTAATAATAATGATAGTGAAAAAGTTCTCGTCACGGTCATTGCAACCCTTTACGCATTTACACAAAAATATCCTGACGTTTATGTACTGGCAACTAGTAGCACTAAGTCGCGCACAAGGCTTTACAGAATGGGCATTGCCAAATATCTGGAGGAAGTAAAAAAAGACTACGAGGTTTATGGTCTTCGTAACGCGGAATGGGAACCTTTTTCCAGAAATACCGAATACGAAGGATTTATTGCAAAGAGGAAAGAAAAGAGCTAAATTCGCAACATGAATATCAAGCAGTTGAATAAAAGTAAAGTTCCGATTGTCCGCATTGACCCATCACTTGAAAAATTCAAGAACACTCCGGTTTTTCAGGATAAGGTTGACAAGGCAAATGAAATCCTCCGGGTTGTAGGGCTTCCTAAACCGCCACAGAAGAAAAAGGCACAAAGCTAAATCAGGTGTTATATCCTGTTGTTTTTCCCTCGTTCAGGAATGGTTGAGATTACTGATATGTTCCCCGAGAGCATTTCCCATATCCTTGTAAAAAACAAATTCCCCTTGTAAGTGTTGGTGGAAGTTTGTTTTATTGCCAAAACAAATTCATTTTAGAACCCTATTTTAAAGATAATGAACATAAAAGAAGCACAAGAGTTTAAGAAATATGCGGTGAAACATCACGGCATGAGTAGTATGCACTTAGATAATTACGTCAAGAAAGTGTATAGCAACGCTTCGGGAATCAATAACCTGACCCGTACGGTGATTGAAGAACGACAGATGCCTTTTCGTGAGGTAGATGTGTTCTCTCGACTGATGATGGATCGGATTATTTTTCTCGGTACGCCGATTGACGATTATATCGCAGCAATTATTCAGGCGCAACTATTGTTTTTGGAAAGCAGTGATTCGCGTTCCGATGTTCAGATATACGTCCACAGCCCTGGTGGCGAGGTGTATTCGGGCATGGGGATTTATGATACCATGCAATATGTAACGATGGACGTTGCGACGATCTGCACCGGTATGGCCGCTTCGATGGCTGCTGTGCTTTTATGCGCTGGGGAAAAAGGAAAGCGCACCGCATTGAAACATGCCAGAGTGATGATTCACCAGCCGCTTGGAGGCATTGGTGGCAAGGCGAGTGAAATCGAGATTTCGGTTAAGGAAATTCGGAAAATCAAAGAAGAACTTTATACAATTATCAGTGAGCACTCCGGTCAGCCGATGGATAAAGTGGCCTTAGACAGCGACCGCGATTATTGGATGGATGCTCAAGAAGCCAAAGATTATGGCATGATTGACGAAGTGCTGTTCCGCACCTCGAAGAAATAGTCCACCTTGTACGATACAACCTTTTGAGTCCAATTTCGTATCATAATTACATATTCACAAACTTATGAAGAAGGAAAACGAACCGACCTGTGCCTTTTGTGGTAGAAAAAAGCGCGAGACACAGATTCTTATTTCAGGCATAGAAGGCCATATCTGCGAAAACTGTGTGGCACAGGCGCAGCAGATTATAGATGAAGAGCTTTTTCAAAAGCAAAAAAAGTTTCAGTTCAACCTGCCGAACTCCGTCAAGCCCAAAGACATCAAACAGTTTTTGGATACTTATGTGATAGGGCAAGACGAAGCGAAGAAATTTATTTCAGTGGCCGTTTATAATCATTACAAAAGACTGAACCAGTCCAAGACAGATGAAGTAGAGATTGAAAAGAGCAATATCCTGATGGTAGGTCAAACCGGGACCGGTAAGACTTTATTGGCCAGAACGATTGCTAAGTTTTTAAATGTCCCTTTTGCTATTGTAGATGCTACGGTGTTTACAGAGGCAGGCTACGTGGGTGAAGATGTGGAGAGTATTCTTTCTCGTCTGCTTCAGGTTTGCAACTATGATGTGAGTGCTGCACAGCATGGCATCATATATATAGATGAAATTGATAAAATTGCTCGCAAGGGGGATAATCCTTCCATCACCCGTGATGTATCTGGCGAAGGTGTTCAACAGGCCATGTTGAAATTGTTGGAAGGAACAGAAGTATTGGTTCCCCCACAAGGCGGTAGAAAACATCCGGAGCAAAAGATGGTGAAAGTAGATACCTCTAATATCCTGTTTATCTGCGGCGGCGCTTTTGAAGGAATTGATAAGTTGATTGCCATCCGCTTAAATCAATCAAAGGTAGGCTTTCAAGAAAGGTCAAGACAAACTAAAAGTGGATAAGGACAATTTCCTGAAACATATTTCACCCCTTGATTTAAGAACCTTCGGATTGATTCCGGAACTCATCGGTCGTGTACCGGTACTGGTTCACCTAGACCCACTTGATGCGGAAGCATTGCGTTCTATTTTGTTGGAACCGAAAAATGCTTTGCTCAAACAATACAAGAAAATCTTCAAAGCGGATGGCATTGCCCTCAATTTTGAAGATGATGCTATAGAATATGTCGTAGAGAAGGCCCTGGAATTTAAGTTAGGTGCCCGTGGATTACGCTCCATCTGTGAAGCCGTGATGACCGATGCGATGTATGAAATGCCCTCTGATACTTCTGTCAAAGAGTTTACGGTTACCCGTGAATTCGTAGAAGAAAAGATGGGCAAAGCAAACGTCAGCAAGCTGAAAGCCGCTTAATCTCCTTATTTATTTTTTAGGTGCCATTCCAACAACCTATAAATAGGTTGGCGGTCCACTATTCCTAATTCGCATCCGTATTTAGCAGCAACACTTTCTAATGCTTCTTTGAAATAGAAGGCAATGGAGCCAACAAAGTGGACGGGATATCCCTGATAGTTTTCATAACAAAGAATATGATGTTTGAAGAAATCATCGAAGCCTTCTTCTGCCAGCCAGTTCATAAAATCTTTGTCGGGGCTATCACTCATCACCTTTGCAAATCGCGCTAAGTAAACATTGACATGTGGCTTGCGATAAACGCTGTCAATGATGTTTTCCTTGTTCAGGCCGTATTCATCGCGAAGTATTTTGATCGTAGCTTCTGGCAGTTCATTATAAAGGAACTTGGCGAGCAAAATTTTACCAAAGTAAGCACCGCCTCCTTCATCACCCAAAACATATCCCAAAGCAGGAACACCCTGAAGGATTTCTTTTCCATCATAGATGCAAGAGTTCGAACCGGTTCCTAAAATACAAGCAATACCCGGTCGCCCATCGTAGGTGGCAACCGCCGCTGCTTTTAAATCATGTTCGACTATGATTGTTGCGGCTTTGGAGTAAAAACTGTTCAGGGCGTCATAGACAATTTTCTTCCGTTCATCGCTGGAACAACTCGCACCATAGAAATACACCTCCTTAACCTGCTCCTTGATTTGAACTAAGGTGGGCTGTTTCATCAATTCGGCATAAATACTTTCGGAGGTATGAAACAATGGATTCAATCCAATTGTTTCATACAATTCTTTTTTCTCTGTCAGCCAATTTGTTTTGGTAGAGCCGCTTTCTGCAATAAGGATCATAGAATATATATTGAGTTGTTATTGCCCTCTATTTGGGCGCACGCTTCAACAGGTATAACCCTATTGCCGCGTAAATAAAATTTGGTATCCAGACGCCCAATATCGGAGGTAAAGATGAATTGGTGGAAAAAGTAGTGCTGAATTTCATGGTCATTTCATATAAGGCACTCAGAGCGATGCCTATCACCAAATGCCAGCCCAGTCCTCCGCGCACCTTCCGCGAGGCCACACTCACCCCTATCAAGGTCATTAAATAAATGCTGAAAGCAGAAGAAGTACGGCGATACAACTCAATCTCAAAATACTCGATATTGGGTTGTCCCGCTTGATATAGATACTGGATATATTCCTTCAATTGCGGCGTGGTCATCGTTTCTTTTTGATTTTCGGTGTACGAAAAATCAATAGGAGTGAAGGAGAAAGTAGTATCCATAAATTCTCCTTTCGTAATCAGGTCTCCGTTGTCTCTAAACTCCCGCGTGTAGTATTTATTGAGTCGCCACTTCTTCGTTTCTTTCAACCACTCCACCTTCTCCGAGCGAATTTTATAAACGAGCCTACCATCCTTAAATTTATCTACACCAAATTTATTCGCCGTACCGTCTTTGGGTTTATATCCTTCCATATAAATAACGGTACCGGGTGCAATCGTCCGATGGAAATTGTAGTGTATCCATTCGGGTGGCTTATACACATATTTTCTTTCAAACTCCAGGCGTTTCTCATTAGAAAAGGGAACGAAATAATTATTGCCTACATAAAAAGCCAATGCCAAGATAGTGGCTCCCAGAAAGTAAGGATATAGCAACCGATAAAAACTCGTTCCACTGTTCAAGATAGCAACTATTTCAGAACGTTCTGCCAACTGGGAAGTGAAGAAGATAACGGCCACCAACACAAAGAAAGGCCCGATCATGGACGTAATCCAAGGTAGAAAATAAACAAAGTAGTCTAACACAATGGCTTTGAACGGAGCATGATTCGTCACAAAAGCATCTATCTTCTCTTGCACGTCAATCACCACCGTGATGCACAGCAACAGCGCCATGATGAACACAAACGTGCCAAGGAATTTCCGCAGTATGTACCAGTCCAATTTCTTCATGCCTACAACCGTTGCATCAGTTTCACCACCATTTCTTTTTTCCAGCTTGCAAAAGTTCCTTCAATGATTTTGCGACGCGCTTCTTTCACCAGCCATAAATATAAACTGAGGTTATTAATAGAAGCAATCTGCGCGCCCAACATCTCGCCGGTATGCACCAGATGGCGCACGAAGGCTTTGGAATGATTGCGCATCATCGCACAATCGCTCTGCTCATCAATCGGCGAAAAATCATCTTTCCATTTTTCATTCTTGATATTGATGATGCCCTGCTTCGTAAACAACATGCCGTTGCGTGCGTTGCGCGTGGGCATCACGCAGTCAAACATATCTACCCCCAACGCAATTCCCTCCAGGATATTGGCAGGCGTGCCTACACCCATCAGGTAGCGCGGCTTTTCTTTTGGCAAAATATCGCAGACCAGTTCCGTCATTTCATACATTTCATCATCCGGTTCGCCGACAGAAAGACCGCCGATAGCGTTTCCATCCATCCCCATCGAAGCAATAAACTCCGCCGACTCTTTTCTCAAATCACGATACACACTTCCCTGCACAATCGGAAAGAGCGTCTGCTCATATCCATAAGGACATTCCGTTTCGCGGTAGCGACCGATGCAGCGCTCCAGCCACCGGTGCGTCAGGTGCATGGATTTTTTGGCATAGTCCATGTCGCAGGGGTAGGGCGTACATTCATCAAAAGCCATGATGATATCGGCGCCAATCTTGCGCTGAATATCCATCACCCCTTCGGGAGAGAAAAAATGTTTAGAGCCATCAATATGGCTGCGAAACTCTACCCCTTCTTCTCTAATCTTCCGAATCTCAGACAGCGAATGCACTTGATAGCCGCCGCTATCGGTCAGGATGGGGCCATCCCAATTGTTGAACTTATGCAGGCCGCCGGCTTTCTCTATCACCTCCGTCCCGGGACGGAGGTAAAGATGGTAAGTATTGCCTAAAATAATTTGTGCGCCGACAAACTCTTTCAACTCATGAATATGAACGGCCTTGACAGCGCCGAGCGTACCCACCGGCATAAAGATGGGTGTTTCAATCTGGCCGTGGTCGGTCGTAATCTCTCCGGCGCGTGCCTTGGTGCCGGGGTCTTTGGCTATTAAACTAAATTTCATAACGGGGCGTGAAGATAGAAGGAAGTTTTGCGAAATAAACTTGTGGCCTCCGGCTACATTTTGCAGCTATAAGCTGTTATCTTGTCAGGACGTAGGCAAATAGCCTACGCCCAGTTAGAGGAAAAACATCAACCGGGGCATAAGGCGCACGGCGATAAAAAAAGCACTAATTGAGAAGTAGTTATAGTGATCTGGATTTTTAAGCTTACTTTGGGATACAACTAAAATATGCCATTATGAAAACTAAAATCTTAAAAGGTGTAATCATCATCTTTGTTGCTTCCCTGCTTATCACGTCTTGCAAAAAGAGGGCATTAGGAGTTTGCTATTGCCATTATTTGAGCGGAGCTAAGACAGAATATAATCTTACCTCGCTTACTCGCAGCCAGCAAATAGATTCCTGTTATGTATTAGATGGAAATGCCGGAGCATTTGCGGGAGATTGTGATCTTGAGTAGGCTTCTGTGCCGTTGGTGTTTAGTTCATCCATTGAAATTGATATAATGAACGTCACCAACAACTACTTCTGAACCCTTAAAGGCGAAGGGAGTGCTGACTATGGCTTACAAGTTCTACCTTCATTATTCGGCGTTCAATATTCGATATTTAAAACAATAAAGAACATCGCATGCTGAATGATGAATATTTAAAGCACAAATCTAAAGGCAACGTCTCTTTTTACAATAAATATAAATGTAAAAAGGACTCTGCGCTATTTAGTTTACTCTTTCATTTGCGCAGAGTTCTGAAGAGGAAACTCTGCGGGGGGAAAATTGATTGCGGCTACCCCACTCGTCGCTTTCCCACTTGCTTTCCTTCAGACGAGGACGAGTGGGGGCACTGAACCGCCACTTTTGCCAAACCGCTGTTATGCGTTGCCTTTATTGGTTTCTTGCCGGCATCTTTAACTCGTTATGAAGTGGGGCTTTGTCAATTTCAATGATAGACCTTGCATATGACCGCAACTCAGATGATATAGATGGAATAGAACCTACCAAATGAAGGTCTACACCGTCACCTTCAACTAGGCTTTGAACTGGTTCATGAAAGTCACCGTCACCAGCCGCCAATACCAATTTAGTCCACTTTCTTCGGTAATATGAACGGGTCATGTGGTAAATCAGCCCCACGTCAACACCTTTTTGACTTCTCAATTCATATTGAACTTCTGATTCTGTTGGGTGCATCACAGGAAGTCCACCAAGTTGTTCAGGCCAAAATAGAGGCTTCTTGCTTAACCAATATATTTTTACTCTAAATCCAGGTCCTTTTGGATAGGGTAATGTCAAAAAGCCGTGTAGTTTTTCTGCTGTTGGAGGGTCATTGTCTGCATTAAAATAATAAGCTTCATCAATTGTGTCTCCAAGAGTCTTCTCGATGTGAGCTCTGAGTTTCATGTAATCCATTTTGTCTCTGAAAACTTTGTAGACGTATGATGCGTCAATAAAAAGTCCTATTGCCATATTGTTTGAATTTTAGTTGCGGTCTGTAAGGTTACGCATAACTATCGGCTTGCCGCAATAAATCTATAAAAACTTGTGGCAGGCCCCCCATTTGGCACGAGTTACAAACTCGCGCCAACGGGGGCTTTTTATTGAGCAAGATTTATTTGTTCTTCGGAAACTAAATAGAGCAACGGCGCAGAATCGCCAACAATATTTACCATCAATGTAATAGGCTCATCAATTGAATTATGGTAATGATTTACAACTAGCATTCTATTTTTTAATAGGTCAATATTAGAGTTTTGAGTTTTTGTTACTCCATCTCTTATCCACACTAAATCCCCTGACTTATATTCCATATTTACTTTTCCCAAAAGTATAATTTATCCATTAACATGTGTCTTGAGGGGATACATACCAACCAAAATATGGCGGATATGCGCATTTCCCCCCCACCGTCTCTTTTTACGATAAATATAAACGCAAAAAGGACTCTGCGGTTGAAGAACGCTACTATTTGATACTGCATTTGATTGAGTTGATATAGCATTTGTCCGTATTGATATAGCATTTCATCGTATTGATGTATCAATTCGTTGTAATGCACCATCATTTCATCGTAATGCATGATCATTTTGTTGTAATGCACCATCATTTAATTGCAATGCATGATCATTTCGCTGTAATGCTCCATCATTTCATCGTAGTGCATGATCATTTCACGGTAATGCTGCATCAATTCTATCGCTTGAAACATCAAGCCTGTGATAATAAAAAACTTCTTTTTAATAGTCAATTATAAATAGTTTATGATTAAGATAGCAGTAAACGTAACCTTTATAGAATGTTTGCCGTATACCAATACAACAACATGTTCTAAAGATTAAAAAAACCAGAGATGGTTATCTAAAGACGGCTAGCGGTTCAACCCTGTGGAAGAACTGATATTTTTTCACTTTTTTAATGTAACCAATTATGAAAAAACAACAAAACCAAAGTCCAGCCTCCGGACTCAAAACAGCAGGTCTTTTATTCTCGTTTTCATCGTAGCTGTAACAAGGCTTAGAGGAAAATCGGTTGCTCAAATCATCATATTCGTCCGCAATGTGGTGGCTATGATGAACGGCAATCCAAATTTTGTAGATCCGCAGCCCACGCTGGCAGACCTGACTATGGCTATTGATGCGCTGGCCGCAGCGGAACAAGCGATGGACGGTTCGAGAGCCAAAACCATTGTACGCAATGCGCGCCTCAAAGAGGTGAAGTTTATGCTCAGCGAAGAGTTGACTTATGTCAACCTGATATCGCGTGGCAACGCGGAAGTAGGGGTAACCAGTGGGT
This sequence comes from Bacteroidota bacterium, assembly GCA_016722375.1. Taxonomy (NCBI): domain Bacteria; kingdom Pseudomonadati; phylum Bacteroidota; species Bacteroidota bacterium. The sequence goes on from JADKJG010000004.1 coordinate 19,995, forward strand.
TTGATATTCGCGATGCGAAGAGTGTGGTTGGCCTTCTTGCTCACCCTGAACTTTTTGTAGCCTATACGACTACAGTAGAAGGTCAGGTAAAGCTGAAGTGGAACTCGGTTAAAAAGAGAAGCTCTTATATTATTGAGTATGCTTTGAATCCGGGACCTGATGCAGTGAAAGGAAACGTGGAGTGCACGAAGGCAAACACAATCCTCAATGGTTTAACTTCTGGTGCATTGTTTTACTTCCGCATAGCAACAATTAGTACAGGAGGAAACGGGGCTTCAGTCCTTGGATTACCTGCCGTCCTAAATAAGCTGAATTAGCTATCAACAAAAAGGCGCTCCCTGAACCGGGAGCGCCTTTTTTGTTTTTATAAAGTTGTATGAGCTTTTATGCTTCTACCGCTCTTCTCACTTCAACCGTTTTTTTTTCAGCCGTTTTATAAAGCAGGGAGGCTTTGATCAAAGCAACGAAAAGCGGATGCGGATTATCCACCGTAGATTTCAATTCGGGGTGAAACTGGACGCCAACAAAAAACGGATGGGTCGGTATTTCGACAATCTCTACCAAGTTTTTATCAGGGTTGATGCCGGAGGCAATCATTCCTGCGTTTTCAAATTGCTCTAAGTAAGTGTTGTTGAACTCGAAGCGGTGGCGGTGGCGTTCAGAAATATGTTCGGCTTGATAGACGTGCTCGGCCAAAGAGCCGCGCTTGAGGTCGCAAGGATAGGCACCCAAACGCATGGTTCCTCCCTTCTTCTTTATTTTCTTTTGTTCCTCCATCATGTCAATGACTGGATACGGGGTTTTGGCGTTCATCTCGGTAGAGTGGGCATCGCGCAGGTCGAGCACATTTCGTGCAAACTCAATCACGGCACATTGCATGCCCAGACAGATGCCAAAGAAAGGTATGTTGTTTTCGCGCACATAGCGGATGGCTTCAATCTTGCCTTCGATGCCGCGAGCGCCAAATCCCGGGGCGACGAGCAATCCATGCAAGTGGCCTAATCTTTCGGCTGCATTTTCGTGTGTAATAAATTCGGAGTGAATATTTTCAACCACCACTCGCACATTGTTTACAGCCCCGGCGTGAAGAAAGGATTCGTGAATAGATTTATAAGCATCCTGCAATTCGATGTATTTTCCCACCAGCCCAATCCGTACTTCGTGTTTCGGATTGCGTAGTTTGTTCACGAAGTCATGCCATTTCGACATGTCGGCGATATGGTCTGTAGGAAGTTGAAGTTTTTTCAGCACCGTAGAATCCAGATGTTCTTTCTGCATTTCGAGCGGCACGGCATAGATAGTATCTACGTCCAGCGCCTGAATGACCGAGGCTTTATCTACGTTGCAGAACAAGGCCAGCTTGCGGCGCATTTCGTCTGTCAAATCCATTTCGGTGCGGCACACCAAGATGTCGGGGCGCACTCCAATGGTTTGAAGTTCTTTAACCGAGTGTTGCGTTGGTTTTGTTTTCAGTTCTTTGGCCGATTTCAAATAGGGAATCAGCGTGAGATGGCAAACCAGCGTATCGTGTTCTTCCAGTTCCCAACGAATCTGGCGCAGGGTTTCGATGTAGGGCAGCGCCTCGATGTCGCCCACCGTTCCGCCAATCTCGGTGATCACAATGTCGAACTCACCGGTTTGACCCAAGAGCAACATTCTTCTTTTAATTTCATCGGTAATGTGTGGAATGACCTGAACCGTTTTGCCCAAATAGGCGCCTTCGCGCTCTCTGTTGATAACGGTTTGATATACTCTTCCGGTGGTCACGTTGTTTGCCTGAGAAGTGGGGGTGTTGAGGAATCTTTCATAATGGCCCAAGTCCAAATCGGTCTCTGCGCCATCTTCGGTTACGTAGCACTCTCCATGCTCATAAGGATTTAAAGTACCCGGATCTACATTGATATAGGGGTCAAACTTTTGGATGGTGACTCGATAGCCACGCACTTGCAATAGCTTAGCGAGCGATGCCGCAAAAATACCCTTACCCAATGAGGATGTAACGCCGCCGGTTACGAAAATATACTTAGCCATGAAAAAAAGTGTTTCGCAAATTTAGAAATAATGCTGCCAAAGCCGAATAAAATGTGATTTTTTAATGAGGCGCTGTTAAAAGAGAGGTAGCAGAGCCCTCCACCCGGCATCGCATCCGTCTCGCAATTCGTCAATTCAATTATCTTCGCGCCCCGAATGAAAAATACGCGCAACTTCTGCATTATCGCCCACATTGACCACGGCAAATCAACCCTGGCCGACCGCTTGATTGAAACGACCAAAACCATCAGTTCGAGAAATATGATGGATACGGTATTGGATAATATGGATCTGGAGCGCGAGCGCGGCATCACCATCAAGAGCCACGCCATCCAAATGGATTTTGTGTTCAAAGGAGAGAAGTATGTATTGAACCTGATTGATACACCCGGCCACGTAGATTTCAGTTATGAAGTATCTCGTTCGTTGGCCGCTTGCGAAGGGGCTTTGTTGTTGGTAGATGCCTCTCAAGGCATTCAGGCGCAGACTATCTCCAATCTTTACCTTGCGGTAGATCAGGGACTGACCATCATTCCGGTGGTGAACAAAATTGATATGCCGGGGGCGAATCCTGAATTGGTGGAAGAGCAGATGATGCAATTAGTGGGTTGCAAGAAGGAAGAAATTATACATGCCAGCGGAAGAACGGGGATAGGAGTGGAGCAAATATTTGATGCAATCATCAACCGGATTCCGGCTCCAAAAGGAAATCCAGATGCACCACTCCGAGCTTTGATATTTGATTCTATGTTCAATCCTTTCCGCGGAATCATTGCCTATTTCCGGGTGATGGACGGACAGATGAAGAAGGGCGATAAAATCAAATTCTTCAATACGGGTAGCACTTATGTGGCGGATGAAGTAGGTTGTCTTCGTTTTGATTTAGAACCGCATGATTCGGTGAAGACCGGCGACGTGGGCTATGTCATCACCGGAGTGAAAAACGTCAAGGAAATCAAAGTGGGCGATACGATTACTTTGTTGGAAAACCCTTGCCAGACCGGAATACATGGTTTTGAAGATGTGAAACCTATGGTCTTTGCCGGAATTTATCCGATGGATAACGACGACTATACCGACCTGCGCGATTCGCTGGAGAAATTGCAGTTGAATGATGCCTCTTTAGTTTTTGAACCCGAAACATCTATTGCGCTGGGTTTCGGATTTCGTTGTGGATTCCTCGGATTGCTGCATCTGGAAATTGTGCAGGAAAGATTGGAGCGCGAGTATGATATGAGTATTCTAACCACAGTGCCACAGGTGAGCTATGACGCTTATTTGGTGAAAGGAGAGAAGCTCACGATTCATAACCCCGCCGATATGCCCGACGTGACGCGCATTGAACGAATCGAAGAACCCTATATCAAGGCACAGGTGATCACCAAGCCCGAATATATCGGCGCCATAATGACTTTGTGTATGGACAAACGGGGTATTTTGATTAACCAAAGCTATCTGACCGAAGATCGTGTAGAACTTCATTTTGAAATGCCGCTGGCAGAAATTGTATTTGATTTTTATGACCGGCTGAAATCTATTTCACGCGGCTATGCTTCTTTCGATTATTCGCCGATAGGATACCGCGTCGGCGATTTGGTGAAACTCGATATTCTTTTGAATGCCGAACAAGTAGATGCTTTCTCTTCTATGATTCACCGAAGCAAGGCGGAGGATTTTGGCAGGCGCATGTGCGAAAAGCTGAAGGATATTATCCCAAGACAGATGTTTATGATTCCTATTCAGGCGGCTATCGGAGCAAAGGTTATTGCCCGAGAAAGTATTTCAGCGTTGCGTAAAGACGTAACCGCCAAATGTTATGGAGGTGATATTTCCCGCAAGCGCAAACTCCTTGAAAAGCAGAAGAAGGGAAAGAAGAAGATGCGCCAATTTGGAAGAGTGGAGGTGCCTCAGGAGGCATTCATCGCCGTGCTGAAGCTGAACGATTAACTACCCTGTAGCACAGAATAGTTTCGATGTTGTCGAAAGGCAAATACCTCCCACTTGTATAGTATTTCATACGCTGACCTATCCAATATTTTAAACAGTTTGGTTTGAAGCAAATACAGTGGATAGAAAGTTGTTCACCGGCAATACGGGTGTAATCAAGACAACTACCCGCTGTTTTGGGCTATTAGCAATGGGAAAGCCCGTCAATCCTTTCTCTGCCGCTCTTCGATGGCACAGTCTTTGCAAGTAGGTATCACGACCCGCTAGCTAATCCTTACCCGGAATGTAAAAAGCAGACAATATCTTGTTTGCTTTTTCATTTTAGCTCATCGTCAGTTGATGAGTTCAGGATCAGACTCAGGATGCCGTTCTAGAAATATCTTGAAAATTATCTCCGAATTCAATTTTTAGTTTATTTTTGATGCGATTTTAAAATTGTTGTTTCAGAGAAACTCGATAGCTTCCATATCAGGCACAGATGAGAAAGCAGTTTTTAGTCGGATTTTTTAATCGTTATTTTTAACCACAATGAATATTTACATAGCTAACATTAGCTTCCGCGCGTCGGAGGAACAATTGAAGGAATTATTTGAGCAATACGGAGAAGTTTCTTCCGTAAAGGTCGTAACTGATCGTCAAACCGGCAGAAGCCGTGGTTTCGGTTTTGTTGAAATGCCGAACGATAGCGAAGGCTCTGCAGCCATCGCCCAGTTGAACGGAGTTTCCTTCCAGGACAGAAACCTGGTAGTGAACGAAGCAAAGCCTCCCAAGTCTTACTAAGATTATTTAAGGGAAAGTAGCCTCCTTCTGAATGAGAAGGGGGCTTTTCTGTTTATGCTTATAGTATATGGTTTGCCGGACTATTGATGAGACTAATGAGCTTCCCAGAAGCAGATATTTTTTACTTTTGCGCACTCAAAATTATCCGGTGAAATTGCGTTACTCGCTTGTACTGTTTTCTCTCTGTTTTCTATCTCTTCTTTCTTTTTCTCAAACGAATGAGAAATGGAGTTTGGAAAAATGTATTGACTATGCGTTGAAGAATAACCTTCAGGTGAAGCGGGCACAACTGACTTCACAGGTGTCCGAAAAAGATAACCTGCAAAGTTGGCTCAATTTGTTGCCGAGCATCAACGCAGGTGCCACCTACAGCAATAACTTCGGGAACGGCTTCAATCCGCAAACTTATAGTTTCGCTCAGGGAAATTCTCAATCCTTTCAACCTTCCTTATCTGCCAGTATTCCCCTGTTCACCGGCTTACAGCAAGTTCATAATATAGAGCGAGCCAAGTATGATTTGCTCGCCGCCCATTTCGATTATGAAAACGCTAAAAACAACATATCGCTTTCTGTGGCTTCGGCCTATTTGCAGATTCTATTGAACAAAGAGATTGAAAAAATTGCAGAAAAGCAACACGCCCTGACTGCCGATCAGAAAGAGATGGTGAAAAGCCGGGTGAAAGCAGGAGCCTTGCCCGAAAGTTCAATGTATGATATAGAGTCGCAGTTAGGACGCGATGATGTCGGGGTGATAAATGCTAAAAGCGCAGTGGACTTGTCCGTGCTGGCGCTTCGTCAATTACTGCAACTTCATTCCGAAAGTGGTTTTGATATTGACATGCCTGCGGTGAATGCTGATAATATGGCAGACATCGGTTCACTTTCTTCCCAAAGTATTTTTGATTTTGCATTGAAGAGCCAACCTTCTATTAAAAGTGCAGAAGCACGATTAAAAAGCGCCAATGCCATGCGCAAGGCTTCGATAGGCACACTTAGTCCAACTATTTCAGCCTTCGGTAGCCTCAGTTCAGGGTATTTCAGTCAGGATCGGACATTGGTGCGCACTATTTATGATACCGTTGCCGGCATACCCATTCCGGTTTCTGCCGAATATGAAAAGACACCGGTGAAGAACCAGTTTCAAAATAATTTCAGGAAGGCAGTAGGGCTGAGTTTAGACTTCCCTATCTTCAGCCGTGGACAAAGAATACTGAACATACAAAAAGCTAAATTACAACAACAGATTACCCAGCTAAACTTAGAAGGCTCGAAGAATCAATTGCAACAAGATATCGAGCAGGCTTTTGCCAACGCTCGTGTAGCCGCAGAAAGTTATTTGGCAAATAAAAAAAGTGTAGAGGCTTCGCAAAGAGCGTATGATGCGGCAGAAAACCGTTACCGGGCAGGAGCTTCCAACAACTTCGACTTGCAGCAGGCAAAAAACAACCTAGTGGCCGCGGAATCAGAAATCGTAAAGGCCAAATACACCTATATCTTCCGGCTGAAAATTCTTGATTTCTACCAAGACAAACCCATCACTTTAAACTGAATAATCCATGAAATCAAATAAGCTCATCATTATTCTTGGTTCTTTATTAGTGTTGATTATTGTAGGCGGCGTAGTAGGAAAAAAGAAGGGCTGGTTTGGAAAAGGAGGTGCTATGGAAGTGGCCGTTGAGAAAGCAGCGCGCCGGTCTATTATTGAGACGGTGACCGCCAGTGGAAAGATTAATCCACAAACCGAAGTAAAATTAAGTTCCGAAGTTTCAGGTGAAGTAATCGAGTTAAATGTCGTCGAGGGCGATTCGGTTAAGAAAGGAGATTTATTGTGTGTGATTAATCCCGCTATTTACGAAGCGATGGTTACTCAATCCACCGCAGGCATGAATCAGGTAAAGGCAAACCTATCCAGTTCGCGAGCCAGTTTGATTCAGGCCAAGGCTGGTTTTGAACAAGGAAAAAGGACCTACGAACGCAACAAGCAATTGCATGATGATAAAGTAATTGCCGATGCCGAGTTTGAAGCCGCCAAGCTTTCCTACGATCAGGCCAACGCTAACTTCCAAACCGCGCAAGAACAGGTCAATGCAGCCGAATTTAGCGTTAGCAGCGCCGAAGCACAATTGAAGCAGGCAAAAGATAACTTGCTGAAAACAAAAATTTATTCCCCCATGAGCGGCATGGTTTCTCTGGTGAATGTAAAGCGCGGTGAACGAGTGGTCGGAACCGCACAGATGGCCGGTACCGAACTCATCCGGGTAGCAGACCTCGGCAACATGCAGGCAGAAGTAGATGTGAATGAAAACGATGTGTTGCGTATCTCCATCGGCGATACCGCCGACATCGAAGTGGATGCCTACATCAAAAAGAAGTTTAAAGGAATCGTCAGCCAGATTTCATATTCATCTACCACAGCAGTGCAGCAAGTAGTGAGTACCTCTCAGGCTACGAACTTCACCGTCAAAATTCAAGTGTTGAAAGACTCTTATGCGGATTTGATTAAACCCGAACTGGGCAAATATTTTCCTTTTCGTCCCGGCATGTCCACCACCGTAGATATTAAGACCGAATCGAGAACCAATGTATTGACCGTGCCCATCCAATCGGTAACGACCCGAGAGCAAAAGGATATTAAATCAAAAGAAGCACACGCAAAATCAAATAAGACAGAAGATACAGATGCAGAGTCCAAAGAGTTGAAAGAAATTGTTTTTGTAGTGGAGAAAGATAAGGTCGTAGCCAAAGAAGTAAAGACCGGTATTCAGGATGTCAACTATATAGAAATCATCGCTGGGTTAACAGAAGGAGAACCGGTAATTAAAGCCCCCTTTAAAGCTATTTCCAAAACACTGAATAGCGGCGACCTCGTGAAAATAGTGGATGAGAAAAATCTATTCAAAGACGAAAAAGTCGCTGCAGAATAAGAGACTTAGGCTTTACCGTTTTCTATTCCATTCAAACCTAATACCGTGATGGCATTCATGGCGGCATTCTGTTCCGCCACTTTCTTGCTAAAGCCCTCGCCGGTCGAAACAAACTTTCCGCTGATTTCAAGATGGATAACAAAGTAAGTACGACGGTTTTTCATCTGCTCTTGACCCACCTTAAAATCAATACTCACCCCCTCCTTCTGCACATAATGATAAATCTGGCTTTTATAATCTGTATTAGTCAGCTCCAATAGATCTATATCAATGAGGCTGTGTAGAATCCGCTGATGAATAAACTTCTTCGTTTTTTCAAACCCTGCATCCAGATATACCGCACCCACCAAGGCCTCAAACGTATTCCCTCCTAAATCACGGCTCACCTCCGTCATGCTCTTTCGGTTCAACTTCAAATGGTCTAACAAACCTAATCGCTCGCCTAACTCATTCAGCGATTTCCGATTCACAATCTTCGAGCGCAACTCCGTCAGGAATCCTTCTTCTTTGCAGGGATACTTTCTATAAAGACAATCACAGATCACAGAATCCAACACCGCATCACCCAATAACTCTAACCGTTCATTATTCTTGGTTGGCTCAATAAAAATCGAACGATGATGAAATACTTGCTTGTAAATTCTAAGATTGGAGGGCGCAATACCCGTAATGGCTTTTATATAAGAAGCCAATTTCTTATCGGGCGACAAGTAGAGATTATAGAACTTGAACAGCAGAAAGACGAATTTATGGACTAAAGATAAAACAATACCTCAAACCACTTAGCCCTTCATAAGGGCCAAGATTTACGCCACGTACTTTTTAAATATAACCGTCGCGTTGTGTCCGCCAAAACCAAAACCATTGCTCAAGGCAACATTCACCGTTCGTTTTTGTGGCTTATTCAAGGTCAAATTTAATTTCGGATCAATATCCGGATCGGAGGTAAAATGATTAATCGTAGGAGGGATTATATCATTCATCACCGCATAAATACTGGCAATAGATTCTACCGCTCCCGCCGCCCCCAATAGGTGGCCGGTCATAGATTTAGTAGAAGAAATATTCAGCTTATAAGCGTGCGCTCCAAATATCTTTTTAATAGCAGTCAACTCAGCAATATCGCCCAGAGGGGTCGAAGTGCCGTGAACGTTTATATAATCAATGTCTTCAGTTTTCAACTGCGCATCTTCCAACGCGCCGGTCATCGCCAACGATGCCCCAAGTCCCTCAGGATGAGGAGCCGTCAAGTGATAAGCATCAGCGCTCATTGCACCACCACCAAACTCACAATAAATCTTGGCACCACGAGCCTTGGCATGTTCCAACTCCTCCAAAATAATAGCGCCTGCTCCTTCACCAATCACAAAACCATCGCGGTCTTTATCAAACGGGCGAGAAGCCGTTTCCGGCGAATCATTTCGCTCACTCAGCGCCCTCATCGCATTAAATCCACCTACACCACCCGTCGAAATCGGCGCCTCAGAACCTCCCGCCACAATCGCATTGCACTTACCCAACCGAATCAGGTTAAAGGCATCACACAAAGCAACATTCGTAGAAGCACAAGCCGCCACCGTCGCATAGTTTGGGCCGCGCAAACCCCACCGCATAGAAATATGTCCTGCGGCAATGTCCGCAATCATCTTCGGAATAAAGAAAGGATTGAAACGAGGCATACCATTGCTATTTGCCAGATTCGTAATCTCCTCAATAAACACATCCAAGCCGCCGATGCCCGAACCCCAAATCACTCCGATCCGGTCCTTATTAATTCCTTCCTTATCAAACCCAGCATCCTTAATCGCCTCATCGCTCGCCACCAACGCAAACTGCGCATAGCGATCCAAGCGCCTCACCTCTTTCTTATCTATATACTTAGTCGGATCAAAATTCTTCACCTCACAGGCAAACCGAGTCTTATAGTTCGTCGCATCAAATCGCGTAATAGGAGCCGCACCGCTTTTGCCTTTCAGCAAACTATCCCAAAACTCAGGAGCAGTATCCCCAATAGGAGTCAAGGCTCCAATACCCGTAACAACAACTCTTTTAAACATGGCCTAAAAAAAATGGCAGACCTTCATCCGCCATCTGCTCGTTATTCTATGAATTTACTTTACCGTCTTTTTCAGATAATCAACCGCATGGCCTACCGTGCCAATCGTCTCAGCCTGCTCATCCGGAATCGAGATATTAAACTCCTTCTCAAACTCCATAATCAACTCCACGGTGTCCAACGAATCGGCACCCAAGTCGTTCGTAAAACTCGCCTCATTCGTCACTTGGCTTTCTTCCACGCCCAGCTTGTCCACAATGATTTTCTTAACTCTTTCTTCGATGTTGTTTGACATGTTCTTTGGTTTAAATGTGGTGCGAAAATAAAAACATCCGCACTTCCACAAAAAAAATGTTTCCACCACCCAAAACCGACCATTAACAATGACCAATTTACAATAGACAATTAACAACCGACAACTAATCTACTTACAACTAATTATGGCGGCTGCCGGGCTTTCGCCTATATCTTTTTCGACTCGTCTATTTTATAAAGGATAAAAAAGGATGCCGGCTCTATCCCTGCCGCGGGCTTAGCGCTCCATAATATAGATGGTCATTTTCAATCTTTCTATGACTCACCACAAAGTTCCGAACCTTAATATAAAGCGATGTGGCATCGGTTCCTTGACCTGTAGGGTCAACGCCTTTGGTAGAAACCACAATCATTCATTTACCAAATCCTGTAGGGATGAACGATGGAAACTAAACACTCCACCGCTTAAACAATGACATTGCCCATCTCGGCAACTCACTGTTTTCTATCGCGCGTTCCTACGGAACTTAAATTAAGATGCTCTTTCATTCACTACCAAACGCATAGCTCCTACAGAGCTAAAAATGCACGGTCGGCATTTGTTTTGTCATCCTCCGAATTTTGTGGTGCCTCACTCACAGAACCCAAACTAGGCGTAGGCTATTTGCCCATAAGTGTTCGAAACATGATAATCTGTGGCTAAAGTCAGCCCCCTTCACACACACTACTCCGCCATGAATGGCGGTTTATAACACCATGCTTCAGCGCGGTGAAAATTGGCTCTTATTAAATGGCTTTAGCCTTGATACTTGGACTAAAACAATAAGGTTTCGAACACTTATAAGCTATTTGCCTACATCCACTCCAGTATTTCAGCGTACAGCTACTTTTAGTCACTAACCTCTATAACACACCCAAAACTGTTTGGTGGGAAAAAATACCAAATGGGGTGAAAATTTCAGCCTTTATTTTTGTTTCCAAAGTTTATGCGGAAATAGGCGTTGAGCAATCCTAATATCAAACCGACAATAACTCCTTTCACCGAACTTTTCCATAGCAAATGAATGATAGCGGGGATGTCGCTAAAATTAGCGTCAAACAACTCATACACGAAACTGCCAACCATAAGTCCGATAGAGACGGAGAAGAAAGTTATTACAAAATATTGGAGTCGGGTCATGGTTTTAGGTTTGATTTCTTCTAAAATGGTATTCTAGTGCGAATGAAGATAAATTAAGGTTCAAAAAGTAAATATTAAGGAGAAATGAAAACCACCCCATTTCCCCTCATTTTAACACCAAAATCGCATCAGGAAGCACCCGCTCGCATCAGAAAGGCACCCGCTCGCATCAGAATCCCAATCGCTCGCATCAATATCGCATCCGCTTGCATCAATATGCCAATCGCTCACATCAATATTGCACTCGCTCGTACCAGAATCGTCCTCACCCCCATCAATATCGGCTCCGCTCGGCTCAATATCCCATTCGCTCGAATCAGTCTCGCAGCGTCTCGCATCTGAATACGCCCCAAAAGCAAAAAAGCCCCGACGAATCCATTCGTCGGGGCCTTGTGTTCCACCAATCATTGATGGAGGATATCCTTTCTCTTCAGATTTTTAAACTTAATCTGATCCACCAACCTTGATTTGACATTCGTGCCACCATAAACACTCTTTACATACTTCTTACAATCCAGTGCCACATCCACCATCCCCGTTGTTTCAGTATATAAAAGTTGGTCGCGAGTAATCATCGCATTCTTTATCGGCACCAAAATGTTTCCGATATTATCATTCAAGCCTTTCAGCGTGGCATACAAAGCAGTGAGAGCCGAAAGTTGCAAATCAAGTTCATTAGGTGCCCAACCGGCACCCGTCAGCAGGTTAATAAAATTATTGAAATGATCCACCCGCTGCACATAACTTTGGTGGCTTTGGCTTACCCACTCCGGGTCGCCCGCTGGGTCGTCCGGCGCATTCGGCCCCTTTGGCTTATGCGCATTAAAGCCCCGAATATCATTCGCCAATGTTTTTGCATCACTGACAATTGCATGATCCACCCCCGAAACTGCAAACCCGTTTATCGTACGGGTAATCAATTTATCCAAAGGCTCATGCGCCAGTCCTCGCGCATTGATAGGCCCTTTAGCAGTAAAGAGCGCGTTGGACAAGGTCTCGTGCGCCGTGTTCGCCGCCGACCATTGTGTGTTCATCGTTCCCAAGTTCAACAAGGGGTTGGTGGGTTGATAATCCCCTGCAAAACTCGTGCAGGTATCAATCATTTCTTTGAAGTTTGCAATATTCACTGCGTGTCCGGTTTCCGAATTGCTTGCCATAGTTTTAAGTTTTTAAGTTTAAAAAGATGAATCCCAATAAAAAAATTCCGTTGCTATCTACTCTGAAGTTGTCTAAGCCTCCAAGCCGGACCAAAGTCCTTCGATTGCAAAGCAAAGTTAGGAAAAAAATCTTTCTACAAAATAGTTCAACATAAAAATCCTCCCTCCGCCACTTTACAGATTTTCAACCGCTTCAATCTTTAACTCTTTAACCCTACCGCCCTTTCTCCGCTTTGCTAAATTCGCCCCGTGAAAAAACCGGTCAAGCGGCGCAAAAAGGGCGCCTCCTTCTTCAAATACAACCCCAACAAATTTGTAGAAGTATTCATCCGCGTTCAAATCGTCCTCTGGTCTTTCATCCTCTTGATCGTGCTGTTTTTTGTCGGTGTCAACTATGGCCTCTTTGGCCAAATGCCCGACCTCGACGCCATCCAGAACCCCAACAACTCCATTTCTACCACTATTTTTTCGGATGATTATGAAGTGCTTGGAAGTTATTACACCGAAAACCGGATTGAGATTTCCTACGATGAACTCTCGCCCTATCTCGTCCAGGCGCTGGTGGCTACGGAAGATAAACGCTTCTACGAACATTCGGGCATAGATTTAAAAAGCCTGTTTCGCGCAGTGATTATGACCGGTGTTTTTCAACAATCCGAAGGCGGCGGAAGCACCCTCACACAACAATTGGCCAAAAACCTTTTTCACCAAGACTACATGCGCGCCGGTGTTTTCAAAAGAACTTTTCAGAAGATAAAAGAGTGGGTGCTGGCCGCCAAACTCGAGCGCACCTTCACCAAAGAAGAACTCATCAATCTCTATTTCAACACCATCGGTTTTGGTTATAATTCTTATGGGATTAAAACCGCTTCCTTCACCTATTTCTACAAAACACCGCTGGAACTGAAACCCGAAGAAGCCGCCTTGCTCGTAGGCATGTTGAACGGACCGGGATTATACAACCCGCGCTTGCACGCACAGCGGGCCACCGATAGAAGAAATCTGGTGCTGCGCCGCATGGTCGAAACCGGTTCGCTCACCGCCGCTCAGGGCGATTCCTTAACTAAACTAAAACTGAAACTCAATTTTCATAATCCCGATTTCCGCGAAGGAACCGCTACCTACATCCGCGAATATATTCGGCAGGAATTAAAGAACTGGTGCGATAAAAATCCCAAACCAGACGGCAGCAAATGGAATGTTTATGAAGATGGATTGAAAGTTTATACCACCATTGATTCGCGGATGCAAAAATATGCGGAACAAGCGATGGAGACGCAACTCACCTTTTTGCAAGATGCTTATTTTAAAGAATGGAAAGGCCGCCTGCCCTGGAAATTTGGCGCAAAAGCCAAACCCGATTTGCTGGAAAAAATGATGAAGCAAAGCGACCGCTACCGAGGCATGAAAGAAGAGGGGAGGAGCGAGGCGGAAATCAAAAAGGCTTTTGAAGATAAGGTGGATATGACCATTTTTTCATGGCATGGAAACAAAGCGGCAGGAATTGATACGACGATGAGCCCCCTCGATTCGCTGAAATATTATCTGCAAATTATTCAAGTGGGCTTCTTGGCTGTAGAAGCGCAAACCGGCGAAATACGCGCATGGATCGGCGGGCCAAACATCCGCTATTTTCAATTAGATCACGTCAAGAAATCTACCAAACGCCAAGTGGGTTCCATCATGAAACCCTTCCTCTATGCACTGGCGTTTGAAAGAAATTATTTGCCCTGCACCTTGATTCCATATCTCCCGCCCGACTGTCTGGGCATTGATGCCTCCTGGAATCCCGACGCCACCAATCGCTGGGCCGAAGGAACGATGGTGCCGATGAAAGACGGACTGGCCTATTCCGACAACCGCATCACCTCGCGCATTATGTGCGAACTCGGCAACCCGTCCTTGTTGGTTGATTTTGCGAAGCGCTTTGAAATAGAAAGCCGCCTCGAAGCCGTGCCTTCGCTCTGCCTTGGCACTTGCGATATTTCTTTGTTTGAAATGGTGGGCGCCTATACTTGTTTCGCCAACCTCGGCACCTACAGCAAACCTTTCTTTATCAAAAAAATAACCGACAAGTCGGGAAATGTGCTGGCGCAATTTGGCCAAACACATAAGGAAGCGATAGATGAAAAAACCTCTTACGTCACTACCGAAATGCTGAAAGGCGTGGTGAACAAAGGAACCGCGGCGGGCATCCGCAGCAAGTATGGTTTAGATATGCCGCTGGCCGGAAAGACCGGTACCACGCAAAGCAACAGCGATGCTTGGTTTATGGGCTACACCCCCCAACTGGTGGTGGGCGCATGGGTGGGCTTTGAACAACCGAGCGTTCATTTTGCATCGAACAGAACCGGTGCCGGTGCCACCGCCGCCATGCCGATGGTAGGAGAGTTTTTGAAAAACACCTACCAAGATCGTTCCTTGCGCCTTCCGAAATCAAACTTCAGTATGCCGAGAGATTCTTCCTTCACCATCCAGATGGATTGCGAAGCGGTGAAGGATACCGTCAAAAAAAAAGAACCATCTTCCGATCTTTCTTTCTAAAAATTAAAAATGCCTTCCACCGGAAAACTATATCTGATACCCTCCTTCCTCGGAGAAAATAACCTGGACATCATTCCCGATCAGGTAAAAAAGATGGTGGAGCAATTAGATGAATTCATCGTGGAAGATGCGCGAACCGCCCGCCGCTATTTGCGCGCCATTGGCTACAAAAAGAATTTCGATACCGAGGTTATCATCCGCGAATTAGATAAACACGCCGCGCAACAAAACTGTGAGGCCTTGTTGGAAAATATTTTGGCAGGAAAAGATGCAGGCATCCTCTCCGAAGCCGGCAATCCCTGCATCGCCGACCCGGGCAGCGAACTGGTAGCTTTTGCGCATCATCATAATATAGAGGTAATTCCCCTCGTGGGCCCTTCTTCCATTTTGTTGGCCTTAATTTCTTCCGGCTTTAACGGGCAGAACTTTTCCTTTCATGGATACTTGCCGGTCAAAGAACCGGAACGCAGCAGCAAAATCAGGCAACTGGAAACCAATGCCGGAAAGGGAATCACTCAGATATTTATGGAAACACCCTTCCGCAATCAAAAACTTCTCGAAGAGATATTGAGAACCTGCGGTGATGAAACTTTACTCTGCATCGCTTGCGATTTGAGCTTGTCCACTCAATTCATCCACACTCGGAAGATGAAAGACTGGAAAAAAGAAATACCGCTTATCAATAAGCGGTATTGTATCTTTTTGTTCGGCAAATAAAGGCAACCGAGAAGTGGGGATTTAATTCTTCTTCATATCGGCTACCTCCCGCTTCAACTCTTGCATGATTTGAAGAATATTTTGGAAAGAAAGATCACCGGCTTTGTTCAGATAGCTGATGTTCAATACGCCTTTCCATACTTCCAGCACTTCATCAATCTTGATAGAATAGGCCGGATAAGATGGATTATCACTGCGCAGCGTCAGCGTGCCGTTATCTTCAATCTGATTAAACACCCGCTTGAACACAATCCCATCATTTTTTGAAAGAATGATATAAGCATGGCCATCTTTGATGTGCTTCCAGTTTTCAAGATACTCTCCTATAATGACCGACCCCGGATGGATAGGCAACATCGAATCTCCTTTAATTTCAAAAGCGCGAAAGGTGCCATTAGGCAAAAACGGCAGACGAAACTTTTCCAATTCCTTTATAAAATCTGGATCTGAATAGCCGGCCAAATAACCAGCCGCCGCCTGAACCGGCACCATTTCAATGTTTTGTTTCTCCTTATTATTCACCGTAACAGCCAACACACGCAGGTCTTTGCCCGTTGGGTCGTTGGTCAGCTTCGAAGGGTCGAAAAGAGGCACCTTCTCGGTTTGTCTCAGGTCTTTGGTGATTAAATGGTCAATGCTGTATTTGAAAAGCTGCGATAGGTTATACAGCGTTTCATACGAAGGGCGTGCCCGGTCTTCTTCATAAGCACCCACCAAGGAACGCTTGATGTTGAGGGCTTCACCCAGATCATTTTGTGTCCATTTTCTTTGCTTTCTTAGAAATTTGAGGTTCGTAGCGATAAAGTCCATAGCTAAACAGTTTAGTTGAGGCGCAAATATGGCAATTATACTTAGTAATAGTAGATTATTTAAACCCAGCTTGGCTAAATAAGGTTCGCCACAAAGCCAAAATTGTAAAAAACCAATGAATGTATTTAACCCTTGCAGGATGCATTTCGTATCCTATATTCGTCATCCCAATTTAATAAATGAAGAAACTCGTACCCCATCTTCTTTTCATTTTATGTTCTCTGCAAGGCATGGCGCGGGTAGCTTCCGATGTTCAAAGTCACAACATGCTCTCTGTATTAGGCAAGGATAAAAACTCGCCTGAATTCAAAACATGGAAAACAGTCATGAGCTTGGATAAGCAATATGCTAATCCTGCCAAAGGAGTGAAGTTAGTAGTGAATGAAGTCAACGGGCGCGTAGAAAGCATTATTCTGGCTGGAAAGAATTATGAAACCGGTCAAACTAGGTTTCAATCATTTTCTTCGGTGCTTCCTTTTGGTATCAGTTGGAATGACGACACCGCCAAACTGATTAAGAAGTTGGGAGCTACGGAAAAGCTCTTGGGTAAAAACTCATTAAAATTCAATCGCGAAAATACCGGGGTAGAAATAGCCTTCGCTTCCTTCAAAAGTTGGGACATCCAATATGTCCGCTATTTCCATGAAACGCCTCGGGTTCCTTTAGAAAAGAGAATGACTGTAGTAAAGGAAGAATTAAAAAGGAAGAGTTTGGAAGATGAAGCTCATAAGTCTCCCGCTCCAACCTCGGTTGTTTCTGTTCCAACGCCAGAAATTAAAATGGCAAAGATGGAGAGCAGTTATAGTGAATTCAAACGTGGTATTCTTTCAGTGTTTGAGTCTTATAAAGAATCTGCCTTTGCAAAACTGAAAGGAAATATCCGCCCTACAGGAAATTTCTGGAACTATAAATACACCTATACTACCGGACTTAAAATACCCGGGCGAGAAATACAATATGCTGTATAGTTTCCCTTTTGATTACTCTCAATTGGATTTTGTATCGGTGCTAAAAGAAGCAGATGAAGTGGATGGTAATTTCGTTAAGACCTACAAAGACTTTGAGAAAAAGCTGATGGAAAACTTCCCCGCCAAAGAGGGTTGGAAGGCTTCTTGTGTTCCCAATCGAGAGTCAAAAGCTCTTTCTGATCTGGAATTTCGAAACGATAGCTATGGTGTAATCGTTCTTGACTATTGCAGAAGTCCCAAAGGTAAGCATGTGCTATACATGCGGTTCTTACTGTTTTCGGATTAATAAATTTGGAGGATAAGAGGATAACCAGCCATTGCTCATTAAAGGTCTTTTGTCTTTTGGCAGCGATTCACCGGATGGAAAAAGCTAACCTGATATTTATGATGCTGAAGTAATGGCTTTGCCAATAAAAGGCTTCCTTTTTTTCTGATTTTGGATTCGATAAGTACAAATGCCGAATTTTATCGAAATTTGTCCCATTCTTTCAGCTTTATTGCACCAACCACACCTTGACATAAATACGATTTAGAACCCAAACAATCATAGATAAACGATTAAACCCAATATGCTCAAAACCCTTCTAAACTCTACCCTTTCTAAATTTGGTTTACACCTGACCAGAAATTCCAGATATAACGGAAGCACCCGATTTAAGATCAACGATTACCAATACAATGTAGTTGCTCCTTGCGCGAATTATTCTCCTTGGCTGGCAGATGCAGAGTTTCTGAAGATTTATCAGGAAATAAAGACACATACGCTGGTTGATATTTATAGGTGTTATGAATTGTGGGAGTTGACAGAGAAAATTTGGAGTTTAAATCCCAATGCTCACTTTTTAGAAATTGGCGTTTGGCGAGGTGGAACAGCCGCAATCATTGGAAGAAAATTAGCCTTACTGAATTCCAATATCAACTTTTATCTTGCCGACACCTTTGTTGGTGTAGCAAAGACCTCAGATAAAGACACATTCTATAACGGAGGAGAACATGCCGATACCTCTCAAGAAATAGTAGAGAGATTGGTCAAAAACAAATTTCACGGGTATAAAATATTAAAAGGCATATTTCCGGATGATACATCTGCTTTGATTGACGACAAAATAAAGTTTGGATTATGCCATATAGATGTGGATGTTTATGAATCTTCAAAAGGCATTGTTGATTGGATTTGGAATAAAATGATCGTAGGAGGGGTCATCGTTTTTGATGATTATGGATTTCACACATGCGATGGAGTAACCAAGTATGTGAATGAACAAAAAAGCAAATCAGATAGGATGATAATTCACAACCTTAACGGACATGCATTGATGATTAAACTGAGTTGAGGCATTTCGTTCAATTTCAGCAGACGCGTGAGATGGCTCATTCTCTCTGCTCTTTAATTATTTCTTATACTTTCGTCGCTTAGTAAAATTTCGGGTAAAATATCTGCCCTAATCATAAATTATTGTAGAAGATGGGATGTAAAACATGCACCACAGCAAAGGACGGAGTGGTGGCCGGATGCCAAAGCAAGGGCGGATGCTCTAGCGGCGGATGCTCTCGGATGAACGTCACGAACTGGTTGGCCGATGTGCCGCTTTCGTTCAATGAACAGTTTAATATTATAGAGGTAAGTTTTAAAAAAGGGGCACACAAAGGCTTTTACCGTAATAGCTCAGCACTGGATTTAACCCGTGGCGATTTAGTGGTAGTGGAGGCAGCGCAGGGATATGATGTAGGTGAAGTGACTTTGCAAGGAGAATTGGTCAAAATGCAGATGAAGAAGCGCCGCGTGACCGAGCGCGACGATACCATCCGTAGCGTGTTGCGCTTAGCAGATGATCAGGACATCAATACTTTAATAGATATACGCTCTAGGGAACAAGATACAATGGTTCGCGCACGAGCTATGTCCCGCACGCTCAAATTAGAGATGAAGATCGGCGACGTGGAATATCAGGGTGATGCCAAAAAGCTCACCATTTTCTATACTGCTGACGACCGGGTGGATTTCCGCGAATTAGTAAAGATATATGCCCGTGATTTCAAAGTAAAAATCGAGATGCGACAAATTGGTGCCCGACAGGAAGCAGCACGAATTGGTGGCATCGGAACCTGCGGTCGCGAGTTGTGTTGCTCTACTTGGTTGACCGATTTTAAATCGGTTACTACTCAGGCTGTGCGTTATCAAAACCTTGCGATTAACTCGGATAAACTGAGTGGGCAGTGCGGCAGATTGAAATGCTGTCTCAATTATGAGTTGGATACATATAATGATGCGTTGCGCAAATTTCCACGCAATGCCGATAAGATACAAACCGAACAAGGACTGGCCTATCTTCGCAAAACAGTGATTTTGAAGAAGCAGATGATCTATGAATATGAAGATAACAGGGGCACTTATTTCAAATTGGACATTGAGGATGTCAAAGAACTACTCGAAATGAATCGTGGTGGCAAAAAACCCAAGAGCCTTGAAGACTTTGCCATTATTGAGGATATAAAGGTTGATGAGTCCAAGCACGAAGACTTAGTAGGTCAGGTTACGCTGCAAACGCTGGAACAAAAGGACCGAAAGAAAAAGCATAAAGGAAAGCGTAAGGGAGGTGATAAAAACAAACCACCCCAAAAGAAAAATTAGCATGAAAGATGAGATATGCTATGAGTAAAAAGCAACAAAATTTGCTTTCGCGAGCTATCGTTCCAATGTTCATTGGCCTAATGCTTATTTCCTGCGAAAAGAATTACATCTTGGATGAAAACAAAATACTGAAGGATTATAAATGGGAATATGCCGACTCCAAAACTTTTATTGCGGAAATAATGGACACGACACTTCAATATGATATTTACATCAACCTGCGCCATAGTGCTGATTTCGAATGGAGGAATGTTTGGGTAAAAATTGAAACAACTTTCCCGGATGGAAGAGAATTTGAGCGAAGAGTTAATTTGGTATTAGGGGAAGCTGATGGGCATTGGCTGGGAAGTTGTCTGAGTGATAACTGCGACATTCACATCCCGATTCAACAAGCTGCACACTTCCCTTTGACGGGTAAATACACTTTTAAATTATCACAGGATATGAGGGTCAATCCACTCGTCGCTATAAAAAGTGTTGGAGTTGAAATACTAAAAGAAAAAAAATGATTCGTTATTCATTTTCTCTCATTTTTCTAATTCTTTTAGGGGTATCCGCCTGTAACTATTCTGAAGAATATCAAACGGTGAATGCGGGGAATGATTTTTCGGTTTCTATTCCCGGTTGGCTAAAAACAGAAGATGACTTAAAGCCAGGCGCTGTACTACAATATGCCAATCGGTTTCGGAATTTCTATATGATTGGGAATACTGAATCCAAGGAACATCAGGATATTTCAACTCTGACGAACCGTTATTTGAATGTGTTGAAGCAATCTATGAAAAATCCGGTGGTAACCGATTCGATGTCGGTAATCATTAACGGCTTGCCAGGAATCAGAACTGAAGTATATGGAAAGATGAATGATGAGAATATTTATTTCAGCGAACTGGTGATAGAGGGGAAGAAGAACAGTTTTTATCATCTAAGTATCTGGACACGGGGCGAAGATCGGAAGCTGAGATTTAAAAAGGATATTGACCGTATTTTAAATTCTTTCAAAGAAATATAAGGGCATTGTCCGAATTGGCAAACCCTCGGCCATTCCTTTTTATGTTTGAGACGAAGCCTTTTTTAATGTGAGACACGAATCTTTAGAAGAAGTTCACGGAACGATTGATACCACGAATGCACAAGGGTGGTGGAAACGGTTTAAACTGTTTACAGGTCCCGCCTTTTTAGTTGCTGTGGGATATATGGACCCCGGCAACTGGGCTACGGATATTGCAGGTGGGAGCAAGTATGGCTATTCTCTTCTTTGGGTATTGTTGATGAGCAACCTGATTGCGCTTCTGCTGCAAAGCTTATCTGCCCGCTTGGGTATTGTGCGTGGTCGCGATTTAGCACAAGCTTCTCGCGAAAACTATCATCCTCTTGCCAATTATTCATTGTGGTTCCTAGCTGAGATAGCCATTGCCGCTTGCGATCTGGCCGAAGTAATCGGTATGGCCATCGGCCTTAATCTTCTTTTTAACCTACCCTTGATTTGGGGTGTTTCTCTTGCTATACTCGACACCTTTATTATTCTCTATCTCCAAAGCAAGGGGATGAGATATTTAGAGGCTTTTATCTTCGCACTGGTTGCTATTATCGGGTTGTCATTTTTGGTAGAAATATTTTTTGCTCATCCCGATCCTTCCGAATTGATAATCGGTTTTATTCCCGGTCTAGAAGATAGCGGAGCGCTTTATATTGCTATTGGAATTATTGGTGCTACAGTGATGCCCCATAACTTATATCTTCATTCTTCCTTAGTCCAGACTCGTCGAAGAGATAAAAACGATAGCGGCATCCGTACAGCCATCAAATTTAATTTTATTGATTCTTTCATTGCCCTGAATCTCGCTTTTTTTGTCAATGCTTCTATACTGGTGGTGGCCGCGGCAGTATTCTTCAAACAAGGGTATACTAGTATTGTCGAGATTCAAGATGCATATAATCTACTTGAACCTCTGATGGGCAAAAAACTGGCACCAATACTTTTTGCTATAGCGTTAATTGCTGCAGGTCAAAGTTCCACCATCACTGGTACGTTGGCAGGACAAATTGTGATGGAAGGTTATCTTGATTTGCGGATTGCACCCTGGCTTCGGAGATTAATTACTCGAGCGATTGCGGTGGTGCCTGCAGTACTGGTTATCTATTTTATGGGCGATGAAAAAGTAGGTGACATGCTCATTCTTTCTCAAGTAATTTTGAGTTTACAACTTGGCTTTGCAGTCATACCCTTAATCCAGTTTGTCAGCGACAAAGAGAAAATGGGCAAATTTGCGATTGGACCTATCTTAAAAACTCTGGCATGGGTTTCTGCCCTAATCATAGTCTTGTTGAATCTTAAATTAGTGTTGGATACTTTAGCTGATTGGCGTATAGAATTAAGTGAACATTCCTGGATTTTTAATTTTGGCATTATGCCGGTGGTGATGTTGGCGGGTGTATTATTATGTTACATTGTTTGGAATGCCTGGTTTGGAAAAAAGTTTGAACACCGGATGAAAACACCACATGGAAGGGCAGAGGATATTCCGGTAATTCAAAAGAAGAAATATAGTCGTATTCTCATTTGTATTGATTTTTCTTCGAGCGATATCAAAGCGATCACTCAAGGAATATCTCAGGGAGATAAGGAAACCGATTTTTATTTGTTGCACGTGGTTGAAAGCGCAGGAGCGCGCTCGATGGGAAGTGAAATTGAAGATTTTGAGACAGATGAGGATTTCAAAGAGTTGAAGGAGTATGGAGACAGGCTGCGTTTACAAGGATTTAGTATAAAAGAAAAACTTGGGTTTGGTGATCCCAAAAAGGAGATACCGCGTATTTCAAATGAATTGGATATTGAAATGCTGGTAATAGGGAAACATGGTCACCGTGGATTCAAAGACATGATTTTTGGCGAAACCATTGCTGAAGTACGACACAAAGTGAAATGTACCGTATTAGTAGTCTAATGCACATCAAATATTTTTATGAAATCCATTTTCAATAAAGGCGACAAAAAAACTTTTGAAAGAAAGGTGCGACCAGAAGACATTGCTACTTTTGATAGCAGCAATGTGCATCCGGTATATGCCACCTTTGCTATTGCACGCGACGCTGAGTGGAGTAGCCGGTTATTTGTATTGGAAATAAAAGACGACGACGAGGAAGGAATCGGCAACTTTGTTCACGTGAATCATATATCGCCAGCTTTAGAAGGCGATATCGTTCTGTTTGAATCTTTCATAGATGAATTAGTTGACAACGCATTGAATTGTTCTTTTATTGCCAAAGTAAATGGACGAGTGATTGCCGAAGGAAAAACCGGGCAGAAGATTTTGAAGAAAGAAAAAATAGAACGACTGTTGGACAATTTGAAATTTAAATAGAATGTTGATTCTGTGCAGAGATGATTCTCGCCAGAAGTTATCATTATAAAGGCAATCAATGTTTTATGTTTTGTTATGATTAATGCAGATAAGATAAATATCAAGAATAAAAAGGCAGGTTTTGAATTCGAAATCTCTGACCGTTTTGAAGCTGGCATCCTATTAACTGGCAGTGAAATAAAATCTATCCGCAATGGTGGAGGAAGCATAAATGAAGCTTTTTGCATTGTGCGTGATGATGAAGTGTTTATTAAAAGCATGAATATCCCTGAGTATTCTCACGGGTCCTACTCAAACCATGACCCAACGCGATTACGAAAATTACTTTTAACTAAAAGGGAATTGAAAAGGATTGATGCAAAAATCCGTGAACGAGGATTGGCTTTAATTCCGCTTCGCCTGTTTATCAATCAGAGGGGTTTTGCAAAAATTGAAATAGGTCTGGGCCGTGGTAAGAAGCGATTTGATAAACGAGAGAGCCTAAAACTAAAAGAGAATAAAAGAGAAATGGATCGAGTGATGAAAAAGTTTCGGAAATAATTTTCCTAAGAAACCTTTCCACGAAGCATCGGTACAAAAGCAAATTTCCCAAATACTTCTTCGCTATATTGATTTTCACCCTGTTTAGTAATGCGAACCATATCGCAATTGGTTTCTGAACCGAATGGGATAACCATTTTGCCTCCGATGGAGAGTTGTTTTAATAGTTTCTTAGGAAGCTCACTTACGGCTGCTGTGATGATGATTTTGTCAAATGGAGCATAGGTAGGTAAACCCTCGAACCCATCACCGAAAAAACATCTAATATTCGTGTATCCTAATTTTTGTAGAAGAGGTTTTGTTTTGTCATAAAGATTGCGCTGCCGTTCAATGGAATGGACTCGGGCACCCATTGAAGAAAGTACTGCCGCTTGGTAACCGCTTCCTGTTCCAATTTCGAGAACTTTTTCGTTTGGTCGAATCTGAAGTAATTGGGATTGGAAAGCGACGGTATAAGGCTGTGAAATGGTTTGGCCTTCACCTATCTGAAATGCCTTATCTTGATAGGCATGAGTTTCGAAGAAAATACTGTCGTCACCGAAAAAAAGATGGCGAGGTACCTTCCCAATGGCATCTAACACATTTCGATCACTAATTTCCTTTTTGCTAAGTGCCACAACCAATTCTCTCCGTAGTCCCTGTTGCCTATAGGTATCCAATTGATTCATAAACGCAAATTTGGCTATTAATGCATTAATATTCCAGGTCATCTTTTAACAAGTTATGGTTTGGTAGGAGAAAATTGGACAGTGGCACGACCGGCAGAAAATAATAGGTTTGCACCTCAAAAATCGAATCATGAAGTTTAATGAAATGGTTTATGTCCGCCCGGACTTGTCAAAAATTGAGAAGGACTTTAATGAGTTGATCGAAAAGTTCAGCGAAGCCGTAACGGCTGATGAACAGATAAATACCTTGGCTCAAATCAATCGCTTGAGAAATGAGTTTCAAACTAATGCTTCATTAGCATCGGTTCATAATTCAATAGACACAACCAATTCCTTCTTTGAAATCGAACAGGAGTTTTTGACACGAACGAACCACGGATTAAGGATCTTTATATCAAACTCTATGTGGTATTAAACAATTCGAAATTTAAACCAGAACTGGAGAAGAAGTATGGAAAGCAATTGTTTCGCTTAGCAGAAATCAGCTTAAAAACTTTTTCGATAGAGGTGATGGATGATTTAAAAGAGGAAAATAAACTGAGCACGGAGTATTCTAAATTGGTTGCTAGTGCAGAGATTGATTTTAACGGGAAGAAGCTGACGCTGCCTGCTGTTTCGGCTTTTATGGAATCTACGGACCGCGAAATCAGAAAAAAGGCCTATCAGGCCAACTGGAGTTTTTTTGCCGCACATGAAGAGAAGTTTGATTTAATTTTCGATAAATTGGTTAAGGTTAGAACGTCCATTGCTAAAAAACTGGGATACAAAAACTTCATTGAGTTAGCGTATAACCGGATGTCGCGGACCGACTATAATGCTGAGATGGTGACGGTGTTTCGCGACGAGGTGTTGAAGTATGCTGTGCCTTTGGCAGCCAAACTTCGTCAGCGCCAGCAAAAAAGAATTGGTGTAGAAAACCTTAAGCAATACGACTGGGCACATAATTTCAATTCAGGCAATCCGCAACCAAAAGGAACGCCGGATGAAATTGTTGCTAATGGTTTGAAAATGTATGAGGAATTGTCTCCTGAAACCAATGAGTTTTTCAAATTCATGGTGGGCAACGGGTTAATGGATTTGGTGAATAAAAAGGGGAAGGCTGCTGGCGGTTACTGTACCATGTTTAATAAGTATAAAGCACCTTTCATCTTTGCTAACTTCAACGGTACAATTGGCGACGTAGATGTACTAACTCATGAGGCAGGGCATGCTTTTCAAGGATATGAGAGTCGCGATTTTGAAGTGGAGGAATATTTATTTCCCACCATGGAAGCTTGTGAAATTCATTCTATGAGCATGGAGCAGATTACTTATCCGTGGATGCACCTTTTCTTTGGAGCAGATACCGAGAAGTATAAATTCGTTCACTTATCCTCCAACATACTATTCCTGCCCTATGGGGTTGCGGTTGATGAGTTCCAGCATCATATTTATGAGAACCCAGATCTTAGTCCAGCCGAGCGCAAGGAGCTATGGTTACAAATGGAAAAAAAATACCGGCCTTGGGTAGATTATGATGGTCTGAGTTATTTAGAGCGTGGTGGTTTCTGGCAACGCCAAGGACATATTTTTAAAACCCCTTTCTACTATATTGATTATTGTCTTGCTCAAATTTGTGCCTTTCAGTTTTGGAGTCGCAGCCGCAGTGATTTCCAGAGCGCATGGAAAGACTACCTGCGCTTGTGCAAGGCCGGAGGAAGTATGTCCTTTCTCGAACTGGTCAAACTATCAAACTTGCACTCTCCTTTTGAAGAAGGTTTCTTAGAACCTTTGTTCAAAGAATTAGAGGTTTATTTAGATGGGATTGACGATCAGACAATGTAGTAAGACGTCTTTTTGGATTTCGATGCGTTATCAAACATTTTATGAAGTTTAATAATCGAAGCCTTTATTTTTAAAGGTCATATCTAACAACCATAATTGCCCTTCTTCATAAGATATGGATGGATAGTTGCTGATCTCATTTGGAGCAACCCTTCAATCCATACTTGTTTCTATTGTTCACATTACTTCAGATAGGATTGAAATGAATAGGTATTTTTGAATGAGGATGAGATGATTAACCCTGTTGACAATCGAAGAAGAACTCTTGGCACGGGGC
Source organism: Bacteroidota bacterium (assembly GCA_016722375.1). Classification (NCBI taxonomy): domain Bacteria; kingdom Pseudomonadati; phylum Bacteroidota; species Bacteroidota bacterium. Next base: position 46,670 of record JADKJG010000004.1, read on the forward strand.
CAACTATATCTCGGACTGCTTACTAACCCATGAATAAAAGTTATACATTAGAAGAGATTGCTACTGCGGTGGTCGGGACTTTAGCCGTTCATAAAAGTGAGTTTTCTGCTATCAAAGAGATTTTAACTGACTCGCGTAAGTTAATTCACCCTACCGAGACAATCTTTTTTGCTATTACCGGGCCGAAGAAGGACGGTCATGACTATATCATAGACTTATATCAAAAGGGGGTAAGAAATTTCGTGGTGAACAAAGTTCCGGATTTGAAAAATTTTCCGGAAGCCGGCTTTATAATAGTGAAAGACAGCGTTGTAGCTTTGCAGAAACTAGCCGAATTTCATCGAAACAAATTTGATTTTCCGATAATTGCCATTACCGGGAGCAACGGAAAGACAATGGTCAAAGAGTGGCTTTACCAACTGCTTCATGAGGATTTCAATATTGTACGAAGTCCCAAGAGTTATAATTCGCAAATTGGGGTACCTCTTTCCTTGTGGCAAATCAATGAAGACCACGAGTTGGGCATTATCGAAGCGGGGATTTCTGAACCTGGCGAAATGCAGAAATTGGCAAAGATGATTCGCCCCTCTATCGGCTTGTTCACTAATATCAGCGAAGCGCACAGTGAAGGGTTTCTAAGCATGCGACATAAGACAAAAGAAAAACTGAATCTTTTTATCAATGTAAAAATGTTGATTTATTGTAGAGACTATCCCGAAATCAACCAGAGCATTGCAGAAATCAATGCTTTATCAAAAGGGGTAAATGAGACTGATAGTCGGATTAGAACTTTTACATGGAGTTTGAACGGCGAAGCAGATGTTAACGTGATAAATGTTATGCAGAAGGCATACCAATCATATATTTCCTGCATGTATCAGGGAAAAGAACTGGATTTTCAGATTCCTTTCATTGATAAGGCTTCTGTGGAGAATGCCATTCATTGCGCCTGTGTGATGTTGTATCTTGGCAAGGATGTTTCTGTCATACAGGAGAGAGTGAAGCACCTGACCGGCATACAGATGCGGCTTGAAATGAAGGAGGCTGTAAATAACTGTACCCTTATTAATGACTCTTACAATTCTGATATAGGCTCACTAAAGATTGCGTTGGATTTTTTGAAACAACAACAACAACATCCGAAGAAAACAGTTATCCTTTCTGATATTCTTCAAAGCGGTCGTAGCGAGGTTGAACTTTATTTGGAGGTGGCTCAACTGATGGGGGAGAACAAAATAAATAGACTGATAGGCATTGGCCCCTCTCTTTCTAGACAGAAGAGGCTTTTTGAGAAAAACGCAAATCTTCAGTGGGAGTGTTATGAAAGCACGGATGATTATTTAAAGCATTTAGATACATCTTCATTTCAGGATGAAGCTATTTTATTAAAAGGTGCTCGCAAGTTCCGCTTTGAAATTATTAGTAGATTTTTGGAAAGGAAAGCTCACGAGACCGTTTTGGAAATCAACCTGAATGCGATAGCACATAACCTAAAAGCCTACCAATCTCTACTAAAGGCTGAAACTAAAATCATGGCTATGGTCAAAGCCTTTAGTTATGGTAGCGGCAGTTTTGAAATTGCTAATGTTCTTCAGTTCCACCGGGTAGATTATCTCGCCGTGGCTTATGCAGATGAAGGAGTGGAACTGCGAAAAAATGGAATCACGCTCCCTATCATGGTGATGAATCCGGAGTGGCATAGTTTTGAAACTATGATTCAATACAATTTAGAGCCGGAGATTTATTCGTTTGCTCTGCTCGAAAGATTTTCAGAAGTGCTGATGCTTTTTGGAAACGGACTAAGTAATAAAATCAAAATTCATATTGAACTGGAGACTGGTATGAACCGGCTGGGATTTGAAGAACATGAAATTCCATCATTGTTGAAAAAACTAAGCGAAAACCATTTTGTGGAAGTAGCTTCCGTTTTCTCTCATCTCGTGGCAAGCGAGGATAAGTCGCAGGATGAATTCACCAAACTGCAAATGGAGAAATTCGATTCCATGAGCCGAACTTTATGTGTTGCATTTGACTATAAGATTCTCCGACATATTCTGAACAGCAGCGGTATTTCAAGACATCAGGAGGGACAATTGGATATGGTCCGATTGGGAATTGGCTTATATGGAATTGATGCTTCAGAAAAAATAAAGGGAAAGTTGATGACAGTTTCTACACTTAAAACCACTATCTCCCAAATCAAAAAGGTTAGGAAAGGAGATACGGTGGGCTATGGAAGAGTGGGGAAAGTTTCAGAAGACAAAACCATTGCAACCGTAGGGATCGGCTATGCTGATGGCTTAATAAGAAGTCTTTCCAACGGAAACGGCAAAATGCTTGTCGGAAAACACCTCGCACCTATTATCGGGAATGTTTGTATGGATATGACTATGCTTGACATCACCGGTATTGATGCCAAGGAAGGAGATGAAGTGATTATTTTTGGAACCGGCCTACCGATTGAAGAGGTGGCGAAGGCTGCAGGAACTATTTCTTATGATATTCTTACCGGCATTTCTGCTCGCGTCAAAAGGATTTATTTTCAGGAATAACATTATCGAAGCAGGGTGACATTTCCCTTTCGCATAATTTCTTCTCCGTCTCTGGTTTGAGCGATGATGCTCCACGCATATACCCCAATAGGTTGAGGCCTTCCTCTAAAACTACCATCCCATCCTTGCGAAATATCTTTCGTGCTGAATACTCTTTCTCCCCAACGGTTATAAACAGAAAACTCCTTTAGCCTTTCGATGTTCAGCCATCGAACGATATGAAAGACATCATTCACCCCACTGCCATCCGGAGAGAAACCGGTCGGAACCAATAGAATGGTGTGCGGTTCTACGGTAATCAAAACCGAATCCTTTCCAACACATCCAAATTCATCCACAGCAAATAGTTCATACCAGATGGTCCGTGGCGGCGTAGCATTTGTATTCAATTCAAAGGGCCGGTTCAGCCAGTCCGAAGGATGCCAGAAATGATTGCTTTCATTCGTAGCGCCCTCAAGCATAGCGTCTGTATCTCTCCAGATCAATGTATCCGGTCCCGCATCTACCTCTGGCAACGGATGTAAAATCACCTCGGCAACAGCCGTATCAGAAAAACAATCGTTTGATACCCGCACGATGTAATTGGTGGTTGAATCAGCTAGCACAAACGGATGATTACTGAACGCATCATTCAATCCTTTCGACGGAAACCATTCATAATAAAAACCACCGGAAGCTGCAAGTTGCAGCGGTACGCCGACACAAGCATTAAAAGGAGATGCTGTATTTGCCGTCACCGGATGTTGCACCCGCAGAAGAAGAGAATCATTGCTCGTACAGCCATGAACATTGGTCGCTTTGACAAAATACCAAGTAGTATCAGCCGGTGAAGCAATTGGATTAGCCGAAGTGGAAGAATCCAAAGAGCTTGCGGGACTCCAAACATAACTTGCCGCTCCCGTTGCCGATAGCTGAACAGGATTTCCTTCGCAGACAAAAGACACCTGCGGAGCCAAACGAATAACCGAAGGAAGATAAACAAGTATGGTAGTAGAGTCGTGTTTAATACAGCCGTTTATACTGGTTCCGGTAACCGTATATTGAGTAGTTGAAACCGGATTCGCCACCGGATTTGGAATTTGTAAATCACTGAGCGTTGGTTCGCTATTCCATTGATAAGTCTTTGCCCCGCTTACATTCAGTTGAATCGAATCGCCAATACAAACAGAATCTAATGGATTCAATCCCAACACCGGAAGCGGCCAAACTATGACCGACAAGGAATCACTTTTGGTATAGCAATAATTAGAAACGGTCAGTACATACTGTAGGGTATCTGGCGGAAAAAACCCTGTATTAAATGAAGTAGGATGCGTCAGATATTGAATTGGATTCCATAAATAAAGCGAAGCCCCTTGATTCAGAATACGCGGACGCGCAGTATCTCCAACACAAAAACCTATGGAGGTATCAATAATCAATTCAAGCGAAGGATCCAGAAAATAGACGGCCACTGAATCGGTGAGCGAACAACCATTGACATCTGTACCAGTCAAGTAATAGGTCGTATTCGTTGTTGGCCGGCTGACCGGATTAGAAATGTTCGGGTTGCTCAAGCCGGTAGTTGGACTCCACTGATAATTAACTCCTCCGGTAGCGCGCAACAATACACTATCCCGAAAACTTCCCGGGTTCAAACAAACCGAAGTGTCTAACCCTGCATCAATATTCGGAATCGGATGGAATGAAATACGCACCATACCCGTATTGCTACATTGAAAAGCATCGGTTATCCGCAAGGTATAAACAACCGGAGCAGGCGGAGACGGAGTAGCAATAGGATTTGAAATATTTGGATTGCTCAATCCTGCTGTCGGTGTCCATACATAACTCGTCCCTCCGCTTGCCAAAAGTTGTACGGACGTGAATGGACAAATCTGTGTATCGCTGTTCAGCGTTACGGCCGGTAAGGGGTGTATCGTCAAACTCTGCGTGGCGGTATCTCGGCAACCGTCTGAAGAGGCCAAGGCCAAACGCACAGAATAATTTCCCGAAGCGGAATAGATAGGTGAAGGGTTCTGCTGATTGCTTGTTAGTCCATTTCCAAAATTCCAGTTATAACCCAAATTGTTTCCCGTACTACTATTCGTAAACATCACCGGCGAATTCACGCAGGTAGTTCCAAAAGAAAAATTTGCTACCGGCACCGGATAGATGATGATATTCTTCGCCAGCGTATCGTGGCATCCCGCCGTGTTTTCACTCATCAACGTCACGGCATAAGTTCCGGGTGCCGAATAAGAATGAGCAGGATTCTTTTGCGAAGAACTATTTCCATCACCAAAACTCCAGTTCCATTGGTTCACCGTTCCCCAAGTCGAAACACTGGCATCGGTAAAATGCGCCGCCGAATCCTGACAACGATTCGCCGCCATAAAATCACTTCTAAACGTTGGATAGATTTTCACAAAAGCATACGTCGTATCGGTGCACGGTTGTATGCCATTACTTTTATTCGCCACCAACCTCACTAAAAAAGTTCCCGTGTCGGGATACGTGTACGTAGGCAGCGCTGCCGTAGAGGTATCCGTCGAAATCCCTCTCACACCAAAGTCCCAGTTGAATCCAAGCGGCGTACCGGTAGGAGGTGGATTGTACGAATTGTTTCGAAAGCTGACCGTATAATTCTCACAGTTCAACTCATACAAACCAATACCCGATGCAGGATTTATTTCAGTACTCGGAATATTGGCAATCGGTATTTTACACTCCGTTACATTAAACTGAAAATCGCGGGTATAGCTTCCAATCAGCACCCCGTTCCGATATTCACTCACACAAACCCCCACCACAAACTGCCCCACCGTATTCGGCACACCGCTCAACCACCCTGTGTTCGGATCTATCTTCAGCGAATTACCTCCCATCGGATTAGCACCCGAAAAACCCGCCGCCCAGTTCAGATCAGTAAAAGGCGGACCCGGCGGAGGCGATGGAGCCGGGATCAAATTATCTGCTCCTTGAAGCGGCGAACACAAACTATACACCAACTGATCGCCGTCGTTATCCGTAGCCGAATGATCAAACCGCAAAGGCGCATTCAAACAAATAAAAATAGGAGGGAAGCGCGTGAACGAAGGACTGGTATTATGAAACGTATTCGTAGCCGGTATGCGCGCCGTGAACGTCGCGCCCTGATTATCCGGATCAAACAAATTACTGATAGAACTATTGCGACAACAGCGCACGTGCGTCAGCGTATAACCGGTCGTACCCGAAGGAAAAGTATAATTCAAAATATACGTGCCCTGCTCCACACAAACGCCCGACGTATTCGTCAGACACGGATTATCAATCGGCGGATTGATGCGCGTAATAACCGGTGCGCCCATATCCAGAATCACCAGCGCATTCGGGTCGCCGTCCGCATAGACCCCCACCAACGCCGGCGCCACCGTCAGCGGATCCGTGCCGTCAAAAGGCGTAGTAGAATTACAATCGCGATAGACCGTCAACCTGATTTGATACGTCGTCCCCGAAACATACCGGTACGACATAAAACCTCCCACGATATGAAAACCATAACCGCTCAAAAACAAACATCCCAGAAGCGCAACGAAGAATCCCTTTTTCATTTTCCCAAAGGACATCGAAGGTAATTAATTAATGCTCGACCATCCTCCCTTTCCCCTTCCAACTCGCCGCAAAAAAAGTTAATTGATAACGGACCATCAGCCAACTACCAACTGTTTTGGCGCGTCCCCCGCCTCGTTCCTCGGCGTCGGCCGGGCTTTACGTTCCAATCTTTTCTACTCGTATATTTTAAATAGAAGAAAAGGATTTCCACTGCAATCCCTCGCGCAGCTCAGCGCTCCTTTAAACGGATTGTCATTACGATTTCAATTCCATTAAAATCAATCAGAGTATTTAAACTACAAAAGTCTTTAAGACTTTTGTAGTCTTCGACCATTATGGCTAAAGCCATTTAACAAGAGCCAGATTCTCACCACGCTGAAGCACGCTGTTAATAACTCCGCCATTCATGGCGGAGGGTTTGGAAGATTTGTATTGGCTTTAGCCGTGATTTAAACTACAAAAGTCTTAAAGACTTTTGTAGTCTTCGGCCAGGCATCAATCCTACGGATTGAAAACCACCGCAAACAAACATTCGCGAATAACATCTATCAAGTTCCGTAGGAACTATCTTTTGGTAGAAATGAATAGTCTCCACTGTGCAAGCTCCATCGGAGCGATCGAATGAATACATTTCACGCGGAGCGCGCAGAGATGCAGAGTATGGAGTCTTTTTACTGTATTTTCTCTGTGTTCCCAGCTACGCTGCGCCCTCTGCGTGGAATAAAGTTAAAAACAAAGGTCTTTGGGGCTTTTGCAATGGTTTAGTCAAATATAAACCAGATAACGAAAGTTTTCACCTTTCCCATTCACACTCCCTTCCATCGCTTCTTTTTTTGAAATTCTTGTTTAATTTCAAGATCGTAATTTTTTAATCCTGAAAATTATGGCAAAAGAAAAAACGGATGAGAGGATACCCCCCGGAAATATGGGCCCTTCCGCTTGGCACAAGAGCCCTTCTCTTTCCAATGAGGGTCCTTGTCTGAGGAATGAGGGCCCTTTTGTTGAAGTTAAGGGCCCTTCTCACGACGATGAGGACCCTTCTCCATAGCATTAGGTCCCTTAGTTAACGGGCTAAGGACCCTTATTTGGAGCGTTAGGTTCCTAGTCTGGAAAATGAGGGCCCTTATGTGGTGGACAAGGGCCCTAAAATTGAAAATAAGAGTCCATAAAACACAAAAAGAGGCGATTTTGCCTGTTTTTTGCGTTTTGTGCCGGGTTCAATGCGCTCTAATTTTCAATTTTAATACGCTCATTTTCCGGCTTGTTGCATTGGCTCGCAGATTAAGTGCAATTACCACCTCCGGCCACCTGCGTTAATTTATAGGATAAATGCACTCACCGCTTGGCCAGGTGCATTCATTCCGGCGCTTAGTGCACACGTCGCATAGCCAACTGCACAAATCTCCTAGTTTAGTGCATACGCCTCATGGCCAGATGCGCTAATTTCTGAGTTTAATGCGCTCACTTCCCACCTAAACGCACACGGCTGTGGTGGAAGCGCGATTATTTTTGGGGGAAAATTGAGTACGGGATTAAGTTGCAAACTTGAGACAGTTGGGATTAATTACTTCCACGACATTTGTTTGATTACCACCTCCGTCCCCTACTGAAACGTCGGGGCCACCTCCGCCAGCCCTTTAGGTTTGTTTTTATAATTTAACCTTATTAAACAAGCTGACCACCAACTGTAGGGAACTCTTCCGCCAGCAGGGTAAGACCCATCCTCCGATTGAGCCTACAGTTGGTTATTTGAACAAGCATCAAATAGAAATTTGGGTAAGACCCATTAGCAAGGTATTGATTGTGTTCAAATGCGGTCAGCAAGTTTGTAACCTAAATATAAAAGTATGAAAACTTATGAATGGTTTATGGGCATAGACGTATCCAAAGGGAAGTTAGATATTGCACTTCTCAAAGGCAATGAAAAGCAGTATCAGGGAATCATCGAGAACAGGGTTCCGGCTATAAAGTCTTTAATCAAAGACCTTCAGAAGAAGTATCCTGATTTTGATTTAAAGGTATGCTTGATTGGAGTAGAGCATACCGGTATTTACAATAACCATTTACTTGTTGTGGCCCAAGAACAGCAATGGAACTTGTGCTTGGAATCGGCTATTCATATTAAGCAATCCGGAGGGTTACAGCGAGGCAAAAACGATCAGGTAGATGCGCTTCGAATTGCTCAATATGTTTACAAAAACAGAGCAGAAATAAAACTATGGCAATCTCCCAGAGCAGTCATTACGCAACTCAAGCAGCTTACAGGGATGCGCGACCGTTTAATTGCAGCTAAGAAACAGTTGGAAGTTGTGTTAAAGGAAAATGAATCTTTCCAGGCCAAACAAGTGACCAAATACATGGCGGCTTGTTGCAAGAAAAGTATTCATGCTTTAGCTACAGATATTGCTGCTACTGAAAAGAAAATAAAGGAAGTGATTGAGAACGACTCCGAGCTTAAACGTTTATTTACCATTGTAACCTCTGTGCCTGGTGTAGGAGTGGTAACCGCTACATCAATTGTTATTAGCACCAATGAATTTAAGCGCATTAAGGAGCCGAGAAAGTATGCTTGTTATGCCGGAGTAGCACCTTTTGAACATTCTTCAGGGAGTAGTGTTAGAGGAAAAACAAGGGTGTCTCGTAAAGCCAACCTGCATGCAAAATCTCTATTACACATGGTTGCCATGACCGCTATCCTTCACAATCCTGAAATGAAATTATACTATACAAGAAAGGTAGCTGAAGGGAAAAGCAAAATGAATGTGATTAATGCAGTAAGAAATAAAATTGTGCATCAGATTTTTGCATGTGTCAGGGACAACAGAGTGTATGAAAAAATATATTACCCTTTACTTGCTTAAACCATAGAAATCGGAGGACAAGGGTAGCCCTACAATTTACTGGTAGCCTTCGATATGAGGGCGGCTGTTTGTCCTCCGGCTGGCGGAGGTGTCTTTTTCTGCGGAGCAGAAAAAGACGGAGGTGGAGGAAACAAAATTTTAGAAAGTTGATAAATTTAGAATGCGGTCACTGGCTGTTTGCGGCAGGGATAGAGGCGGCATCCTTTTTCATCCATTAAAAATAAGCGAGTCGAAAAAGATATAGCCGAAAGCCCGTAAGCCGCCCAAAGATTCATATTTATTATCTCCTCGCTTTTTGTTTTCTTCGCGGTTCATTTTTAAAGACTATGCCAAAGATTTCAAAGAAAGGGCAGGAGATGCCCGCCTCGCCGATTCGCAAATTAGTTCCTTATGCCGACTCGGCAAAAAAGAGGGGGACGAAGATTTATCACTTGAACATCGGGCAGCCCGATTTGGAGACGCCGAAGCAGTTTTGGGAGACGCTGAAGAAGTTGGATATGAAGGTGCTGGAGTATTGTCCGAGCAATGGGCTGGAGGCGTATCGGAAGAAGTTTGCGGGTTATTATAACCGGATAGGGATTGAGGTGGATGCGTCGCAGTTTATGATTACGGAGGGGGCGAGCGAGGCGTTGTCGTTTGGGATGATGAGTTGTTTGAATGAGGAGGATGAAATTATTATTCCGGAGCCGATGTATGCCAACTATATTGGTTTTGCGACGGCGGGGCATATTCGGGTGCGGCCGATTCCGACTTCGATTGAAAGTGGTTTTGCATTGCCGCCGATGGCGGATTTTGAAAAGGTGATTACGCCGAAAACGAAAGCGATTTTGATTTGTAATCCGAATAATCCGACGGGTTATTTTTATAGCAAAGAAGAGATGTTGACGCTACGGGAAATTTGTTTGAAGCATGATCTTTATCTTTTTGTGGATGAGGTGTATCGAGAGTTTTTGTATGGCGATAAAACATTTTTCAGCGCCTTGAATCTGGAGGGGATGGAGCAGCATGTGATTGTGTTTGATTCTATTTCTAAACGTTTCAGCGCCTGCGGAGCGCGGATTGGAGCTTTGGTGACGAGGAACAAGGAGGTGCTGAATACGGTGTTGAAGTTCGGGCAGATGCGGTTGAGTCCGCCGTCGCTGGGGCAGATAGCCGGTGAAGGTTTGTTTGATTTAGGGAAGGAATATTATGATTCGATTCTGGCAGAATACAAGAAGCGTCGCGATGTGTTGGTGGAGGGGTTGAATAAAATACCGGGTGTGTATTGCCCGAATCCCGGCGGGGCTTTTTATGCGGTGGCATCGCTGCCGGTGCGCGATACGGATGTTTTTTGTCAGTGGATGTTGGAGCAATTTTCGCATCAGGGCGCTACGGTGATGATGGCACCGGCTTCGGGTTTTTATTCCACGGCGGGTTCGGGTAAGAACCAAGTGCGCATAGCTTATGTGTTGAACACGGAAGATTTGAAAGCAGCTATTTCTTGTTTGGAAGCAGGGCTGAAAGAGTATGCAAAGACAGAGGTTAGTGCTTTAGTGAATTAGCAAAGTCGCGGAGGGAATCGCAATAGGTGTCCACCTGTTGCTGCTCCGGTTCATTCAATTTCTTTTTATCGCCTACAAAGACGGTGAAGATACCGGCGGCTCGGCCGAACTGCATGTCGGTGGCGGCATCGCCCACTATCAGGGCTTTGGAGAAATCAATTTCGGGGAAATCACGTTTTGCCTTTTTGGCCATACCGATGGCGGGCTTGCGCATTTGGTTTACGTCTCGCTCTCTCAATTCAGTAGCGGAATAGATGGCGTGGATTCTTCCGCCATGTTTGCGCACTTCGCGCATCATTTCGGCATGGATAAAATCTAAATCTTCCTGACTCATAATTTCGCGGCCCACGCCTTGTTGGTTGGTGACGATGATGATTCGGCGAAAGAGTTGAGATAAATCGCGGATGGCATCAAGCGCGCCTTCGAGGAAATAGAACTCGTCCCAGGTTTTGACGTAATCGTTCGGGTAGTGAAGATTGATCACGCCATCTCGGTCGAGGAAGAGCGTCCAGGTTTTGTTGATTTTCAGTTCACTTAAATTCATGTTGGGCTTTTTGGTAGTCTTCGGGAATGCCGATGTCAATGAAATAGCCATCAAATGCCTTTCCGCTGAATTTCAGGGAAGAGGAGTATTTCTCTAAAACATCTTTTTCAAAGGAGAATTTTTCGGAGACTTCTACTTGTGCAAAAAGATTCTTGCGGAAGAAATAGACGCCACCGTTAACGAGGCCTTCGGTCATGAATTTCTTTTCACAGAATTCGGTAACGCGGTTGTTGGCATCCAACTCTACGGTTCCGTAGCGGTCAAAGTTGCTTAGCTTCTTCAAGGAAAGAACAAGATCACTGTTTGATTGAAAATAAAAATTGCGTAGGGCAGATAAGTCCACGTCAAAAAAGGTATCGCCATTAAGGACGTATGCTTCGTCTTGCACCATATCGAAAGCCTTCTTAATTCCTCCGCCGGTTCCGAGTGGTTCTTCTTCGATGGAATACCGGATTTTTATTCCCAAATATTCCTCACCAAAATATTCTTTGATGGTTTCATGCTTGTATCCGACGGATAGGATGGTTTCACTAATTTGGTTCTTGGCAAGGTATTGAAAGATATAGTGCAGAAAAGGTTTTCCGTTGACCGGTGCCATTGGTTTGGGCAAGTCGGAAATCACCGAGCGAAGGCGCGTGCCTAAGCCACCGGCGAGGATAATAGCAACGGATTTTGTAGCGTTCATGAGGGGCTAAAAAAATAAATCCCCACCGAATGGCAGGGATTTATTTCAATCTTTTGAAAAAAGCACCTATTTCTTAGGGGCAGTCTTGTCAACCGGTTTGATTTCGGAGGCCTTGCTGACAGGTCTAGCCTCCATTTTAACAGCTTTAGCTTCAACCCTAGCTCCGCTGTGGGCTACTTTGGTCTCTGTCCGGGCTTCGGTCTTAGCGGCTTTCTCGCCAACCTTTGCTTCGGTTTTTACCATTTTGGTTTCGGCTTTGTGTGCAGTCTTGTTTTCAGTTTTTACACCTTGAGCACTGACTGCGAGTACTGCGAACGCTACGGATAGCGTCAAAAAAACATGTTTCATTTTACTGGGTTTTTTTTGATTGAAAAATTTCAAGAACAAAAGTATTCCGGCACCCGAACCCAACTGGTATAATTAACGTTAGCTAACATGAATTTTGTGAGTTCTTGGCACTTAATGGTGGCGGGTAAAGATTTCATAATCACCTATAAGGCTTTTGGAGTCAGGAAGTATTTCAAGTGGCCTTTCACTGATGGAGGAGATAGGTGCCAATCGGGATGATTGAACTCTATCCAGACCACGCCGGTGGTTGGTACTTGGAGAACTTTTTCGTCAAGGAACAAGTTGGCAAAGTGTGTGGTAGATGGATTGTGACCTACGACGACGAGCGTCTTTATGTCTGCTTCTGTTTCTTGTACGACCTCGAGATATTCTTCGGCAGGGGATTCATAGAGGCGCTTATCGAAAAGTACATTCTCTGTTTCAAAATTTAAAGCCTTGCAAAAGTATTCAGCGGTTTGCCGGGTGCGATTGGCAGGGCTGCAAAGAATGAGGTCAGGTTTCAAACCTAAGTCTTTCAGCTTCTTTGACATTCTTAAAGTATCGTTTACCCGGTCTTTATTGATAGGTCGGTCAAAATCTGAATCAAGTGGGTTGTCCCAGTTAGATTTTGTGTGGCGGATTAAAATAAGCTGTCTTTTCATGCGACGAAAATATTGGTTTGAACAAGATATGCTTTGCTGTTTGATGATGAAGGTCAGAAATTCGCTTGATGAGACTCATTAGGAAGTTTGTGGGCTAAAACTATTTTTGCCGCGTGATTCGTAAGACGTTTGGGGTGTTATTGGCTTTCATAATCGTTGCTCAGGGCTTGATGAATTTAGGGTTGTATGCTTACTATAACCTGAACAAAAGAATGATTGCCGAGAAACTTTGTATCAACAAGAACAATCCCCAATTGCATTGTAATGGTCATTGTTATCTGACCAAGCAATTGAAGAAAGCCGAAGAAAACGAAAAGCAACAATCGCAATCCTTAAAAGAAAAGGAAGAGCAGGTGGTTACGACTCACGAAGTATTGCGCATTTCCTATTTCCCCCAGTTTGTGGAAACGGGTCTTTATATTCCTTATCCTAATTCAGGCACTACTCCTCCTTTCACGGAAATCATTCCGCCGCCTAAGTTAGTCGCATAAACATTCTTGTTGGTTATTGCCGTTCGTACAGATCTAAATGTTTAGGCTGGAGGCGATATCGCGTATTTGCTACTATTTTCTATTCTAAATCAATTAATAAATGAAAAACAATAAATCACTCATTATATCCCTCTTAGCTATTTCTGCCCTGTTCAGTATTTTCTTCGTGTCTTGCAGCAAAGATGAAAACACCCATTTGCTGACTACGGCAAGCATTATCATCGATTCACCTTTGTCTTCTTCAATTTATTCGCCAAATGATACAGTAAAAATTAGTGGTACAATCACATCAGATTCTACGCTTCATGGTTATCAGATATATCTCCGTAATAAAGCCGACAAATCGTCTATTGCGATATTTAATGTTCACGAACATGCGACCCAAATTACTATAGATCAGTTTTGGGTGAATACAATAATTACCGATACGACTGATGTAGAGCTTGAGATTATTGCTGCTCTTGACCACGATGGTAATTCAATCGGCAAAAAAGTAAGTTTCAAATGCATCCCATAATTTCATATAAAAAGGATTATGGCAACATGACGAAGTTCTGCTTCGTCATGTTGTTGTTCTTCATGGTAGGATGGAGTTCTAAGTCGCTGGGTCAATCCTGCTGTTGTACCGGCGCGGGCTCTAATTATTCCATTCTTCCTAATCTCAACAAGAATGTAGTTGGGCTGCGGTGGACATACAGCTACCTATATTCTGAAAAAATCAGTCTAAATCCAGAACTGAACGGTATGCGGACCAACATAAATTTTAATACGGCAGAATTTTTCGGTCGGTTTAATCTGAATAGACTATTGCAGTTATCCGCCTTTGTTCCAGTAAATTTTGTGAGTGAACAATCGAGGATTTCCAATCAAAAAACCACTGGTTTGGGAGATATTAGCATGATGATGCAGTTTCTTGTACTCGACCCGTTGAAATGTCACGGAAGCAAATCCAAACACCAGCTTCGCTTAGGAGTCGGCTTCAAATTGCCGAGTGGTAAGCACAAAAAAGAGGATAATAATCTTTACTCCACTAGCGTTCAACCCGGAACGGGCAGTACGGATTTTTTCTTTAACGCTATTTACACATATCGCTATAACGATTTCGGCATGAATGTCAGTGGATCGTATCGAGCCAATACGGTAAACTCCTATCGTTTTAGATTTGGAGACAAGCTAGAAGGCGGGGCTAATGCTTTTTACATTTTGAAGAGTGGCAGTTGGAGTTTTATGCCTGCTGTTGGTATAAAGTACCTTCATTCTTTTCATAACTATAATCGTGGAGAAGCAGTCTATCTTTCGCCCTCCGAAGTGCTTAGCACTAATTTTTCCTGTGATATTTTTTATAAACCATTGGCTCTAAGCCTTTCAGTTCAGCCTGTAGCATATAACTATGCGGGTGTGGGAGATGTTACTCGCAAGTTGATGCTAGAGGCAGGACTATTCTATAATTTCTAAAATTTTTATTCAATCAATTAAAACAAACAACATGAAAATCAAAACAACCGGCATCGTTGCCACAGCAATCTTTCTTTTATCCATTGCGGCTTGCACAAAAAAAGAGGATTCAGGCTATCCAAACCTGAGTATTTCATCACCTACTGCAGCACAGATGTTTAGCTCTGGCGATACGATGTACCTGAAAGGTACGGCATTGGCATCGGGAACAGATGACGCTCATTTATTGCACGAGGTGATGGTGGCAGTTAAATGGCAGGCAGACAGCTCCGTAATGTTTTCTGCTAATTACAGCACTCATGATTTAGAAAGTTTTGATTTTGACACTTTCTTCATCACACCTTCAGTAGTAACTCCCACAAATGCATTTGTTGAGGCAAAAGCCGAAAACCACATTCCGATGGTGACTACTAAAACAATTTCAGTCATGATACATCCATAGTAATTTACCCTGTTATCAGCAATCCCCGACAATTCTCGTTGGGGATTGCTGATTTTAGCTAACACTAATAGGGCGCTGGGATATCGCTAAATATTCTGTTTAGAGAACGGATTAGAAATCCCAAACCGGGTTTCGTTTTCTATGGATGAAATACTTCATCCGCATCCAAAATGCAAGGATCATATAGAGAATAACTGGTGAGCCTACAGTAAGAAAGCTGGTATAAATAAAGAACAGCCGAATGTCTCGAGCGGGCATTTTGAGTTTTTCTCCAATACGCTCACAAACACCGAATATACGTGACTCGATGACAAAACGAGTGGACTCCAAGGACATCATTTTCATGGTTTTATTCCGAAAGTTATAAAATCATTTTAAAATCTTATTTCCAATAGCACATTCCAGACAACGAAAATGACTACAGTATTCAGTTTTTAATTGTAACAAAGCCTGGGTATCGAATGCATCGTTAGGTTTTATCCCTAATAGTATCCAATTTTTAATTATAGCATTATCTTCTGCTTCACATTCTTCTAGAAGCTTCAATGCGCGTTCGCAATATTCCTCTTGGTCCTTATACTTTCCATAGGCAAATAGCACTGGTGCAACCGCATTGATTAGGAGAACGTTTTTCGCCCCGCTACCCAGACGAAACTTTACTTATTTTGAAAGTTTGTCAAATACATAATGTTGCTGCCAATAGTCAGATACAAGCCCATCAAAAAGCATCTGAATCTTCTTAGGACTCTTTATCTCCAAAATTTGAGAAAATATCTTTTCCTCGTTGTTCATAATAGAAGCCAATTGAGCTAAACGTATTGTAGGAAAATTAGAAGGCCGAAGGCGTAAAAATTTCCACTCATGTTTTTCGATAGGCTTAAGAGAATATAAGCGTTTGAGATATAAATACTCTTTACGAAGCTGATTAGGATATTCATCCTCCGATTCTTCTTCTAAGAAACCAGCCTGGCCGAAAACCAGCGCTTCGAGTTGCAATGATTCGTCACGATGCTTCGCCCAAATCTTGACGGGCAGGGACTGGGCAAGCCGAGTAAAGGGTTCTTTATTAATGGATGCACCAAGATAGCGTGCGCACATTACAAACATGATTTGCTCCCAATCATTTTTTGATTCAGAAAGTAATGCTTGTATCTGTTGCACTTTGTGCTCCATGCGTTCTATAGCAAGGCGTTCCATAAAATGCCTAACGGTAAAGTGATTTACCTGATTAAAAAACTTTTGACAAGGAATCCAGCTTTTTCGCTGCTCTAATTCTTCATAGCGTGCTAATATTCCGGGCACGATAAGGTCTTTTAACTCTACGACCTGAATGGCTTGGCCTTTTTCATTATAGGTGTTCTTGTTCCCATTTTCATAAACGACATGGAGAATGACGTTATTATACGCCTTGTCTCGATCATGCCGATGTTTGTGCCAATCATCTCCATTGACATGCAATTCCACTGTTCCGGCCCAAACCACATCGCCGTGTCGAACCCTGGCATTTTGAAAATCAGCTCCAGAGTTTGCATTCTGTTCTCCTGGGTGAAGTATATCAACCAGATGTCCTTGAACCGATGTTAGGGTAAATGGCTGAAACATTCTGAACTTCCAGATAAACTGTAGTAGTTGCTCATTCATATTTCGAATATAATCATCTGCAAAATAGAGAAATGAATGGTTTGTGTTAGTCTATTGTAAATCTTTTTCAATATTCTATATTTGCACCCGTATGTTAGTTAAGAAAATTCAGAGCATGTATCACCATCTTCATTCAATCTGCATGAGTGCGGAGCGTTATGATGTTTGATGA
Organism: Bacteroidota bacterium; assembly: GCA_016722375.1. Classification (NCBI taxonomy): domain Bacteria; kingdom Pseudomonadati; phylum Bacteroidota; species Bacteroidota bacterium. Next base: position 63,619 of record JADKJG010000004.1, read on the forward strand.
GGGATCATCCAATTATATAAAGCCCGCACGCTGCGGGGCGTTTTAATTTAAAAAAGTATGGATAACAAATTACGGATTGCAATTCAAAAATCAGGCAGGCTGAACGAGGACTCGCTCAAACTTATCAAAGACTGCGGCATTTCCATAGATAATGGAGAGGATCAGCTTAAGGTTACTGCGCGCAACTTTCCTATGGAGGTGTTTTTTCTTCGTAATTCTGACATACCTCAGTATGTAGAAGACGGAGTAGCAGACATTGCAATCATCGGTGAGAATGTTCTGATGGAGAAACCTAATCAGGTGAATACCATTCAAAAATTAGGTTTCAGCAGATGCAAGGTGTCGCTTGCCATACCCAAAAACGAAGAGTACTCAGGCTTATCCTATTTCAACCAAAAAAAATTGGCAACCTCTTATCCCAAGACGTTAAAGTCATTTCTGGAGAAGAATAAACTCACTGCCGAGATTCACGAGATATCAGGTTCTGTGGAGATAGCTCCCAATATCGGTCTGGCAGATGGGATATGCGATATTGTGAGTACCGGCTCCACTTTGTTTAAGAATGGATTGAAAGAAGTAGAAGTCCTTTTCTATTCCGAGGCGGTATTGATTGCCGCTCAGAAAATGGATGTGGATCGAAGAAAATTATTCGATAGATTTCTGTTTCGCATACACTCGGTTCTGGCTGCTCGCAACAACAAATACATCTTGCTCAATGCCCCTAACGAAAAGATCAAAGAAATTATTTCTATTCTTCCTGGAATGAAGAGTCCTACGATTCTTCCACTGGCAGAATCAGGATGGAGCTCGCTGCATTCGGTGATTAGCGAGAAAGAATTTTGGGAAAAGATAGACGCGCTTAAATCCGCCGGTGCCGAAGGCATTCTAATAGTTCCGATTGAAAAAATGGTGATGTAAGATGAAAATTATTAAATATCCCTCTAAAGAAGATTTGCCGAAACTACTCCGCCGGCCGAAACATGATGCGGATGAGACAAAGGTTTTGGAAATACTATGGCAGGTACAAGTTAAAGGTGATGAACAACTGCGGAAATACTCCTTGCAGTTTGACAAAGTCCGTATCAAAGGTTTTCGTGTTTCGGCTTCTGAAATTAGAGATGCCATTAAAAAAGGAGACAAGAAACTGGAACGAGCTATTCTGACGGCTTGTAGAAACATTCAGAAATTTCACGCTGCTCAAAAACAAAAGGTGAAGAAGATAGAAACCACCAAAGGCGTGGTTTGCTGGCGCGAAAGTCGCCCGATTGAAGAGGTTGGCTTATATATCCCCGGCGGAAGTGCGCCCCTTTTTTCTACTGTGCTGATGCTTGCCATTCCGGCAAAACTTGCTGGCTGTAAAAGAATAGTGATGTGCACCCCTCCTGATAAAAAGGGGGGCATTCACCCTGCTATTTTACTTGCATCACAGTATTGTGGTGTAGATGAAATTTACAAAGTAGGAGGTGCGCAAGCGATTGGCGCAATGGCTTATGGTACAGAAAGCATTCGACCCGTGCAGAAAATATTCGGACCCGGAAATTCCTATGTTACCATGGCAAAGCAACTAGCGCAAAAAGACGGAGTCGCTATTGATATGCCCGCCGGGCCTTCTGAAGTATTAGTTGTGGCGGATGAAACTGCTGATCCTTCATTCATTGCGGCTGACCTGCTTTCGCAGGCGGAGCATGGACCTGATTCGCAGGTTATCTTTGTTTCACTTACGGAGAATCTTTTGCGTGAGGTAGAATGTGAATTGACGAAGCAATTGAAGGACCTACCACGTAAAACTATTTCACAAGATGCCTTGAGTCATTCCAAATTCTTCTTGGTGAAGACCAAGCAAGATGCAGTAGATATTATCAATGAATACGCTCCCGAACATTTAATCATTGCGGCGAAAGACGAAAAGTACTTCCTAAAGAACGTGAATAATGCAGGCTCGGTTTTCATTGGCAACTACACACCCGAAAGCGCGGGCGATTATGCTAGCGGGACCAATCACACACTGCCTACTAATGGATATGCACGCATATAGTGGAGTATCGCTCGATTCGTTTGTCAAGAAAATAACCTATCAAAAGATTTCAAAGGGGGGAATAAGAAAATTAGGAAACACAATTGAAACGATGGCGGAAGCAGAGGGTTTGCTCGCTCATAAAAATGCAGTCGGCATCCGTTTGAAAAAAATAAAGTAGAACATGTTTGATATAGAAACTATAGTCCGGGATAATATCCGGAATTTGAAACCCTATTCTTCCGCACGCAGTGAGTTCCAGGGTGATGCTCAGGTGTTTTTGGATGCCAACGAAAATAGCTTTGGTTCTCCTCTGCCTGAAAAATACAATCGTTATCCAGATCCTTTGCAATTGGAGTTAAAGGGAAGGCTGAGTAGCATCAAGGGCGTTCCTGCACAGAACATCTTTCTAGGCAACAAGAGCGATGAAGCCATTGATATCCTGTTCCGTATTTTTTGCGAACCCCAAAAAGACAATGTCATCATCTGTCCGCCTACATACGGCATGTATGAGGTGAGTGCCAACATTAATAACGTGACTTTAAAGAAAGTCCCTCTTCTTCCGACGTTTGAACTGGATGTGGAGAGCATTCTTGAAAATGAAGATGCGCAATCCAGATTGCTTTTTGTGTGCTCTCCTAATAATCCGACTGGAAATTCTTTGAACATAGATGATGTTGAATTACTCATTCAAAAGTTTACAGGAATAGTGGTGATAGATGAAGCTTACATCAATTATTCCATGCAGCCTTCGTTCATCAGGCTACTGACTGACTATCCAAATCTGGTTGTGATGCAAACCTTTCAAAGGCATGGGCTTGGCGGTTCTTCGACTTGGAATGGCTTTCGCATCCGAAGCAATCATTGAATACATGAACAAGGTGAAGCCGCCCTATAATGTAAATCTAGCCACTCAGGAATTAGCTATGGCCGCACTAGATAATATCAATTGGGTGAATGACCATATTCGCCAAACGGTGAAGGAAAGGGAGCAGATAATAGAGCAGATAAAATCTCTTCCGCTGATTGAAAAAATATTTCCTACCGATTCAAATTTCTTCCTAGCGAAAATGAAAGAACCAAGGAAGGTTTACGATTATCTCGTATCGAAAGGTATTATCGTTCGCGATCGAAGTAATGTGACACTTTGCGAAGGTTGCCTAAGAATAAGCGTAGGAACTCAGGAAGAAAATACGCTGCTCATAAAAACCTTAAAACAATATTCATGAAGAAAGTTTTGTTCATAGACCGCGACGGAACCATTATCCTTGAGACGGATAATTTTATGATTGATTCCTTTGATAAACTAAAGTTCTTTCCGAAAGTATTTCAGTATCTCGCACGGGTTGCCTGCGAGATGGATTTCGAATTGGCTTTAGTCACCAATCAGGATGGGTTGGGAACTAAGGAATTCCCCGAAGAAAATTTCTGGCCTGTCCAAAATTTTATCATGGAGACTTTTAAGGGAGAAGGCGTTGAGTTTAAGGAGGTTCATATTGACAAATCATTTCCGCACGACATGCTGCCAACGCGCAAACCGGGCACCGGAATGTTGACAAAATATTTTTCGCCTGAGTATGATTTGAAAAACTCGTTCGTTATTGGCGACCGGATTACGGATGTGATGCTGGCTAAGAACCTCGGTTGTAAATGTATCTGGCTGAACGATGGCAGAGGCTTAGGCGTAACTGAAATCTCGGAAAAGGAACAGGAACTGGCCGAGTATATTGCCCTCGATACCCGCGACTGGGAAAAGATTTACAATTTTCTGAAAGGCGGATCGAGAAGGACAAGACATATTCGCACTACCAAAGAAACCTCTATCGTGGTAGGAGTTGATTTAGACGGAACCGGTAAGGCGGAAATATCTACCGGTTTGAATTTCTTTAATCACATGTTGGAGCAGATTGCCAGACATGGTGGTATTGATTTGAAGATAGTTGCCAAAGGAGATTTGCACATTGACGAACACCATACTATAGAAGACACCGCGATTACTCTGGGCGAAACATTTCTTAAAGCTTTAGGCGATAAAAGAGGAATTGAGCGCTATGGTTATTGTCTGCCGATGGATGATGCCTTGGCACAAGTGGCCATTGATTTCGGTGGAAGGAATTGGATTGAATGGAACGTTGAATTCAAAAGAGAAAAGGTAGGCGATGTGCCTACCGAGATGTTCTTTCATTTCTTCAAGTCGTTCAGCGATGCAGCCAAATGCAACCTCAACATCAAAGCCGAGGGCGAAAATGAACATCACAAAATCGAAGCCATCTTCAAAGCATTTGCCAAGGCCATTAAAATGGCGGTGAAGCGTGATGTGACCAACCTTCAACTACCTTCCACAAAAGGGCTCTTGTGAAAGTAGTCATCATCAATTACGGAGCCGGCAATACACAATCCGTGAAGTTTGCATTGCAACGATTAGGCGCAAGCCCGATATTGAGCGATGATAAAACCGAAATACTTTCCGCCGATAAACTAATCTTCCCAGGTGTCGGTCATGCAAAAGCGGCGATGAATGTGTTGAAGGAGAAACAGCTCGACCGTTTGATTCCACAATTAAAGCAGCCGGTGTTAGGAGTCTGTCTCGGCATGCAACTTATGTGCCGATTTAGTGAAGAAGGAAATACAGACTGCCTTGGCATTTTTGATGAAACGGTTAAACTCTTTGAGCCAAAACTCAAAGTGCCGCACACGGGCTGGAATCAGGTCATCACTTCTTATCCAGCAACTAACAACCAACAACTAACAACTAATGAAGACTGGTTCTACTTCGTTCATAGTTACTACGTTCCAAAAAATGAATACACCACTCTGAGTTGCAATTACATCACGGAGTTCTCTGCCGCGATTCAGAAAGACAATTTCTACGGTATGCAGTTTCATCCCGAGAAAAGCGGCGAGGCCGGAGAAAAATTACTCATGAAATTTTTAGAGCTATAATGTTCATTATACCCGCCATAGATATCATTGACGGACATTGCGTGCGCCTTTCGCAAGGCGACTATGCGCAGAAGAAAATCTACAACGAGAACCCGCTCGAAGTCGCGAAAGAATTTGAAGCAGCAGGTATCGAGCGCCTACATCTGGTTGATTTGGATGGAGCGAAGTCGCATCACATCGTTAATCACGCCGTTCTTAAAGAAGTATCGGGCAACACCTCTCTGCAAATTGATTTTGGCGGCGGAATAAAAAGTGATGAGGATGTAAAGCTCGCCTTTGAAAACGGAGCAAAACAAATCACCGTGGGCAGTATTGCCGTAAAATCGCGCGAGACAGTTTTAAAATGGTTGAAGCATTATGGCCCCGAGAAAATAATTCTTGGTGCCGATGTAAAAGGCGAATCCATCGCCATCAACGGATGGCAGGAAAGCAGCTCGCTCAATCTTTTCGACTTCCTAGAAGATTACATTCAGCAAGGTATCCGGTATGTTATCTGCACCGACATTTCTAAAGATGGCATGTTGCAGGGACCCTCCTTCAATCTTTATCAAAAAATTCTTTTGCGTTTTCCTGAAGTAAAACTGATTGCCAGCGGAGGCGTTAGCGAGATGAATGATTTAATCCGTCTGAACGAAATGGGTTTGTACGGCGCTATTGTCGGCAAGGCAATTTACGAGGGAAATATTTCGCTTGATCAACTCTCTTCATTTCAAAGCCCTTCCCTTCGGGGAGGGTTGGGAGGGCTTGCCAAACGTATCATCCCTTGCCTTGACATCAAAGATGGGCGCACGGTCAAGGGGGTCAACTTTGTCAACCTGCGCGATGCGGGCGATCCGGTGGAGCTTGCCAAAATTTATGCGGCCGAAGGAGCCGACGAACTCGTGTTCCTCGACATCACCGCCACGCACGAGCGCCGAAAAACTTTGATTGAACTGGTAGAGCGCGTGGCGCAGAACATCAACATTCCTTTCACCGTTGGCGGCGGAATTGCCTCGGTGGATGATGTCTATGCCTTGTTGCAAAGCGGGGCCGATAAAGTTTCGGTCAACTCCGAGGCGGTGCGCCATCCGCAACTGCTGAATGAAATCTCTGACCGGTTCGGCAATCAATGTTTGGTGTTGGCGATAGATGCCAAAGAGGTGAATGGAATTTGGAAAGTATTTCTCAACGGCGGGCGACTGGAAACCGAAAGAGAATTGTTTGAGTGGGCGAAGGAGGGCGAGCAACGCGGTGCCGGTGAAATTCTTTTCACCTCTATGAATCACGACGGAACAAAGAACGGATTTGCGAACAATGCCTTGCGGCAACTTTCTCAAACCGTCAACATACCGGTCATTGCATCCGGTGGCGCCGGAACCATGCAGCACTTTTTCGATACCTTCACCGAAGGCAAAGCCGATGCCGCTTTGGCTGCCAGCATTTTTCACTTTAAAGAAATCAGTATCCCCGATTTGAAAGCATATCTCAAACAAAAAGGATTAGTCATACGAAGCTATTAGGATGAAAAGATATTTCGCACAGAGGCACGGAGAATACAATTCTCGGCTGTTATCTCTGTGTCTCCGTGCGATAAATAATAATTTATAAAAAGGAAAAACGGACTATGAAAATTGATTTCACCAAAGGCGCGGGACTTGTTCCCGCCATCATCCAGGACGCTGCTACCGGTGCGGTGCTCATGCTCGGCTTTATGAACGAAGAAGCCTTTCAGAAAACGCAGACCGAAAAGCGCGTCACCTTTTTCAGCCGCAGCAAAAACCGCTTGTGGACCAAGGGTGAAGAGTCCGGCAATTTTCTTGATGTGGTTTCCATCCTGATTGATTGCGACCATGATACGCTTCTTATAAAAGCAAAACCCCACGGACCGGTGTGCCACACCGGTACCGATACCTGTTGGAATGAAAAGAACAGCGCCCCTCCGCTTGCTTTCCTTGCCGAACTGGAAGCCACCATCGCCGCGCGCAAAAATGCAGCGCCGGAAGATTCATACACCGCAAAACTTTTCTCCAAAGGCATCAACAAGATTGCACAGAAGGTGGGCGAAGAAGCCACCGAACTCATCATCGAAGCCAAGGATGACAATCCGGATTTGTTTCTGAACGAAGCCGCCGATTTGTTGTTCCACTACCTCATCCTGCTGCGTGCAAAGGGCTATGGACTGGCCGATGTCATCACCGTGCTCGAAGGCCGTAAGAAATAAGCAAATCATTTGGGCGGCTTACGGGCTTTCGGCTATATCTTTTTCGACTCGCTTATATTTTAAAGGATGAAAAAGGATGCCGCCTCTATCCCGGCCGCAGTGCAGCGCTCTTCATCAAGTTCTATAGATAAAAACAAAAGTCTTTAGGACGTTTGTTTTTGAATAGCACAAAACAAATACTGACTGTGCATTATAGCTCCGTAGGAGCTATATGTTTGGTAGTAAATAAACAGCCACTCATTCAATTTCCGTCGGAACGTTCGATACAAAACATTCGGTCGCCCCGATGGGGCTTGGCTTGGTTGACTGTAAATTCTCTACCAAAGGCTTTGACCCTACGGGTCAAGGAATCAGTGCCACACATCTTTATATAAGCTTTCGAACACTTATGGGCACAGCCTACGCTCAGTTGGGTTTGATGTTTGCAGAGATTTTTATGCATTACTGCTACCATCCATTTCCCGCAACCAATATCTATTTATTGCGCGAATACAGCCCAAAAATAAGGGCCCTTCGGCACGGCACAAGGGCCCTTCTCTTTCCGATGAGGACCCTTGTCTGACGGATGAGGGTTCTTCTCTGGCAGCGAAGGGCTCTCCTCTCTGCCATAAGGACCCTTATCCAGAGAATAAGGACCCTTGTTTATTGCGACAAGGACCCTTGACTGGCGCATGAGGTTCCTGTTCTGGAAAATGAGGGCCCTTGGGTGGCTGACAAGGACCCGAAAATTGAAAATAAGAGTCTATGCTAAGAGCGTAAAACGCAAAAACCCCGCAAAAAGCGGGGTTTTTTGAATAAAATGAACCTTTGAAGGGGTTTAAGATGTTGCTCCTAAAGCAATAATAATAGAATTGGCGGCGCTCCAGGGACCTGCACCCGCAGAATTTACCGCCCGCACCTGTACCCAAACCCGCTGACCTGCATGAGCCGGATTGGAAAGGTCAATAGCAGTAGAAGAAACATCATGGTCGAACGGCACCCAGACGATGGGGTCTGTGCCAAAAGGGTCATTGAAAGTGTAGCGCATGTTGTACCAAATATGGCCGAAGTGATGCACGGCATCCCAATGCGCATCTATGTGTCCGAACAAGTCATTGTGCGTTAAAGAAAGATTCTGAGCCTGCGGCGGACTCGTAACATCGGGAGCATTGAAGTCCTGAATAAACATGTTAGCGCTTTCAATAATCGCCGGGTCGCCACCACTCACGTTTTGAACGTATGCCGTTACTTTTACGCCTATATCCATCGCTGCCTTCTTTTTCAGTTTAGAGTCGGCCACCGCCATGCTCAACTGATGCTTTAGAGTGGTTACCAGCGTTTCGGCTGCTTCCCAGGCATCGGTGGCCAGAGTCCAGTCTGCCAAGGATGGAAGGGGTACTGAAAAATTAATATTGCCGGTCATCGCTGCGATGCAGGCGCGGAAGAGGGCGATGACCACCGTGGCGGTCTTGCCATACATTTTTAAGATTGCTTTGCTCATATAGTTTTTGTTTTAGAACTGCAAAAGTATATGCGGCGGGCATTGCGGCAGAAAAAGGTGATGAATGGCCACCAAGTGGGTATGAACGGCGATTTAGTCCGGTATTTTGGCCTTTATTTTTCCGTGCGGAAAATAAATTTCGCGCACTTTTTTGATGTGTGTCTTCGAAACGGCCACCGTCATTCCGTTGGACATTAGGAGGTGTAGTTGTTTACTGGCTGTTTTCGCCTGATAGCAGTCCACCACATGTTTGCGGTTGATAATCACCCCGCGATTGACGGTCATAAACTCGGGGAGCTTCAACAGGTGGCAGTCCTTTACGGTCAGCTTCACATAGTATTCTCTGGATTTAGGAGACCCGCTCCCTTCGTCCTGCTCCAAGTGGTGATACCGGATGTAGTTAGACAGCTTGGTGGCCAGCACCAGTTGGTCGTAAAAAATTCTAACAGATCGTTCGAAACCCTGCACAGGTAGCAAGAAATAATCATCCATAGCGATATTGGGTTTTTGGTGTACCAAAATGACAATTGTGTATGCCTTGCTAAGATAAAGCGGAAAAGGGAAATTGTCAAGTGGGGGTTATTCAGCTATATGCTGGATGCTTGGAAGGGTGTGGGCTATGCCTACACCCAGGAGGCGGGATTCCACATTCGCTATGTTTAAATCGAAAAGCTCGACTACTCAAATAATCTTTTTATTCGCCCAATGGCAAAACACCAACTGAAACCCCACACCATCTATTGCGGCGACAACCTCAAGATGCTGCAAGAAGTGCCCGACGAATCTGTTGACCTTGTTTATATAGACCCGCCCTTCAACAGCAACCGAAACTATGAAGTGTTTTGGGGCGATGCCGCCGAAAAGCGCGCCTTCAACGACCGCTTTGGCGATGCACAAGCCTACATAGACTACATGCGCCCCCGCGCCGAACAACTTTATCGCGTGTTGAAAAAGACGGGCAGTTTCTATTTCCATTGCGACTGGCACGCCGACTCTTATGTGCGCCTCATGTTGGATGAAATATTTGGGGCAAATAATTTTCGCAATCATATTATTTGGCAAAGAACCAATGCACACAATGATGCAAAGAGTCAGTTTGGTGTAGTGAACGATTCTATTTTCTATTATGCTAAATCAGATAAAACTTCTTTTAATGTTCAATACACTGCTTACGATGAAGATTACATCAAGAACTTTTACAGGTTCGATGATAATGATGGGAAGGGAGTATATCGGATGGGTGACATGTCAGCACCAGCAGGTGGAGGAATGGCTGCAATAAACAAGAAAACCGGAAAGTCAAATGGATGGTACTACTATAAAGGATATGAACCACCAGAAAGAGGTTGGAGATATTCCGAAGAAACCATGAAGAAATTGGATGAAGAGGGTAAAATTTATTTTCCGATAGATAAAAAAGGAGTTCCTGACTTTAAAAAGCGGCTGGCTTTCAAAAGATATTTGAACGAACAAAAAGGGCAATTGATTTCAAATGTCTGGACGGATATACAAAACCTGCAAGGTGCATCGAAAGAAGCATTGGGCTACCCTACACAAAAACCCATTGCGCTGATGGAAAGAATACTGGAAGCGAGCAGCAACAAAGGCGATATAGTGTTAGATGCTTTTTGCGGATGTGGCACTACTTTGGTGGCAGCGCAAAAGCTGGACAGAAAATGGATAGGCATAGACATTTCGCCCACCGCTTGCCGCGTGATGGCGCAAAGACTTTGGGATATTTTTAAACTGGATGAAGGCAAAGACTTTGAACTTTCCGACTTGCCACACACCGAAGAAGAACTGCGGCAGATTCCGCACTTCGAGTTTGAGAACTGGGCGGTCATTGCCCTCGGCGGCATTCCAAACAAAATCAAAGTGGGTGATTATGGAATAGATGGAAAACTTTATCCGGTAGATTTAGTAAAGCAGAAGAAAACCGGCTCCGATTTGTTTGGCGACAGCGATATTTATTATCCCATCCAAGTGAAACAAAAAGACAAAGCGGGCCGACCCGACATTGATGCCTTTGAAACCGCCATCCGCCGCGACGGCCGCCGCAAAGGCTACTTCATCTCTTTCGACTACACCTCCGATGCCATCAAAGAAATCAAGCGCCTCGACAAAGACGGCGAAATAGAAATTGTACCGATTACGGTGAAGGATTTGTTGCGGAAGGAGAGTTGGGGAAATTAGGGAAGAGATCCAGAAGCAACAAAGTAAAATAGAAATATGTCTCAATCATCATTACAAGTGCTAATTGGAGTACTGTCAATATTGGTAGTATTAATTACCGTTTTTTTAAAAAAATCACATGATGAATTAAGAGATGTTAAGTCAAAACTATCTGAAAAAAAATTTGATACCTATAATGAAATACTGGCGGTGCTTTTTGACATTGTAAAGCAGCAACAGAAGCTAACGACAATATCAGAGGATGAAACTTTAAGTCGTCTAATGAATGTAAAGAGGGACTTAATGTTGTATGGAAATGATAAAATTATTCGAAAGTTTTTTGAGTGGGAAGAAAATCAACTGAAAGTTGGCTATCGTTTATGGAATTGGGCAGAATTGGCTGCTTTAGCAAGGAGAGATATGGCCTACCAATCTACATCTATCACTGCCGACGATATTTTGAGATCTCTATTTAGAAATCGGCACGAGTATTTGGAATTCAAAGAGGAATTTATCCTCAAAAAATAATCGAAATTCCCCTACCGGTAGGCGTCTCACCAAACTAAATAGGTGGACGAAGACTACAAAAGTCTTTAAAACCTTTGGTTTTGACTTTATTTCACGCAGAGGGCGCAGCGTAGCTGGGAACACAGAGAAAATACAGTAAAAAGACTCCATACTCTGCATCTCTGCGCGCTCCGCGTGAAATGTATTCTTGATTTGAAAAGACCTTGTAAGGACAATCTATATTGATGAGCGCTGAGCTGCGCGAGAGATTGCAGTGGAAATCCTTTTCTTCTTTTAAGAATATACGAGTAGAAAAGATTGGAACGTAAAGCCCGACCGACGCCGAGGAACGAGGCGGGGGACGCGCCATTATTTTTTGCATTGTGTTTGTTTGGGTATTGATTAGGAATAGGTTGTTTAGGGATAATGGGGGAAGGCGATTGGTGGCGCGATAAAATTTAATGAGGCGCAATACATATTATCTACATCTTCGTCGGATGAAGACAGGTGGTGGTAAATTTTTGTCGGCTCTTTTCTTTTGCTTGATAGCTATCTGCTTTCTTCAGGGGCAAAGCACGTTTTATGTGTCGGGGAAATATCTTTTGGATCCTTGTGGCGATACGGTGCTGTTGCGAGGCATCAATTATGCGCCATATAATTGGGGCTATGACCAGAGTAGTGAGGAGACGGTTGAAATAGAGAAGACGGGGGCGAATTGTGTGCGGTTGGTGTGGTATGCCGATGGCAGTGCGCCTTATTATACGAACGAAAATCTGGATAGCGTGTTGGCGCGTTGTGCTGAACGGCGGATGATACCTGTTCTTGAGTTGCATGACCAGACTTGTCAGAATGACAGTGCCCAATTAGTGTCGCTGGCAGATTGGTACACGGGGCCGGATGTGGCGGCTATTTTGCAGAAGCATCAGGCCTATTTGATTGTAAACATTGCAAACGAGGTGTTGTATCATCGTTGGGCGGCGGTGCCTTCGGCAGCGGTGAATAGTTATATCAATACGTACAGTACGATTGTCAACCGCTTGCGCAACGGAGGGCTTAATTTTCCTTTGATGATTGACGCACCGGATTGTGGCACGGATATTTCGCTCATTGGTTCGGTGGCTGCCGCGTTGCAAAATGCCGACCCGAAGCATAATCTGATGTTCAGCGCGCATGCTTACTGGTATTCTTATGCGCAAAATGATTCGTTGCAAATGGCCGCGCTGCTTTCTGCGGCATCTGCGCTGAATTTTCCGGTGATATTGGGTGAGGTGGCTAATTATCAGGATGATGCAAATCCTTGTCAGTACGGTTTAAATTATCGTGCGCTGTTTCATCTTTGTGAAACTTTTCAAATGCCGTGGATTTGTTGGGGATGGAGCCACGATAATTGTACAGCGCGACAGTTGAGCACTAATGGGCAGTTCGGTTCTTTGTCTGCTTATGGAAATGAAGTGGTCAATCATCCGGATTATGGTTTGAAAAATAAAGCGGTGCGGTCTTATTATATGCTCTATAATCAACAGTGTCTTTCTACCGGTGTTTTGGATTACAGGCAGGAGGAAGGCTTCGTGGTTTCTCCGGTCGCCAGTGGCTCGTTGACGATTCAATCTACGATGGCTGACGTTCAGCGGATCACGATTACCGATATGGCGGGGAGAGTTGTCCGGTCTTGTGTTTTGCCGCCTGATGAAACAACGATAGTCGCATTGCCGTCGGGCATTTACCTGATTGCATCTGAAAACAAGAAGGTAATTCGAAAGGTGGTGTATTAGGCTTCTGTAGGCTTTTTGCATACGTTCCTTGCGATGGTTGCAACTCGTAGCTGTTTTGGAACTTCAAAAACAAAAGGCTTTATGACCTTTGTAGTTTACGGAAATAAAAAAGCCCCGACAAGGAGTCAGGGCTTTTTGGTTTTTAATGTTTTCGTTTCTACCACACAGGCGGGATAGAATTAGTAGGTAATGTTCATTGCATGAATCTTAAAGGTGCCGGTATTAGCGTCTGTTCCTCTATAGAAACCGAAGGAAATTCCATCGCCGGGAGCAATCTTGGTTGGGGGATCTGGTGAGAGGATGTATGCTAAGACTTCGATGGGCTTATTGGCCGTCGTAATATTAATAGGACTGATAGTAAGCCCTGAACCAGCTGTTCCCCCCTGAACAAAGCCGACACCCGCGTGCGCTATGCTGATGGCATTGGGCGAAAAATAGATAGTACCGGTTGCAGTAGAGCTCACGATAAAATGCAACACAATCGAATCTCCAGCTTTGTAATCGGCAGGAACAGTAAAATTGTGAAAGAAGCTAGAATTCACACCGTCGGGGAACTGGATAGCCGCACTAGCTCCAAAGCCATTTGAAAAAGTTGCGTTGCCACTCGGCAGGTAGGCTCCGTAGATGTTTAGCGAAATGCTTCTCTTGGACAGTCTGTCAGCGGTTTTTGCATTGAGGGCATAAGGCACACTCATCAACTGGCTGGTAGCAGTGACGGAGTACGCAGTGCCTCCGGCAGGGTCTGTTTCGGTTTTGATAAAATATAATCCTGAGGACCAGTCTATGTTTGCAAAAGTTCCGCTGACCACCGTTCCTGTGCCAATTTCCAGACTAGCGAGTCCGTTGGCGTTGGTGGTGGGGGTTTGGGTTTCAACATAAACCGCGGTGCCTGAGGCAGAGCTTTTCAAAATGCTGATGCGCATTCCGACGGCGGCAGAGGTTACTAGACTATTGCTGGCATTGCGCACCACGGCCTGATAGCTCATTTTTTGGGGTGCTTGCGCGAAAGCAGTATGCAATAGAATCAGGGATAGGAATAAGGTAGATAGTTTACGCATGGTTTTTAGTTTTTGATGATTTTAAATTGTTTGATTTCCTTTTGATTTTCAGATACGGTTAAAAAATAAATGCCTGCCGCAAATTGCGAAACAGGAATGTTCGTTTCACTTTCTTCAACAGATCTATTTCCCAAAACCTGTCCCTTTAGGTCAGTAAGACGGTAGGATAAATTCTGCGTTTCGTTGTTTTCGACCTTCAAAGTCAGTAGGTTGGTTGTCGGGTTTGGATAGACCGACAGCAGCAGGTTAATATACGGTGCTTCATCCTTTACACTTAGGGTGTAGATTTCGTAAGGCTGTTGCACCCCCTGACTTAGCGAAGCACCTCCACCGGTGGCAGCAATGTAGGCTACCTGTCCTATGGAATAGCTGATGGAGCCTCCGGTGCTTGTTGCATCGCCTCCGGCAGCCGTGGTTGATTGCTGAGCCTGCACTTTGGTCAGCGCGATACACCACAACATCAGCAGTAGGTATCGGATTTTAATGTTTTTCATAAGCAGATTGTTTTATTTTGTTGATGTTGTAAAGGTAGATACATAAGCGGAAAGACAAACTGTTCTTTTTCACAAATTAAAATGGTTTGAGCAGAAGATTATCCAATGCAAAGAAGACAGACAGGCTCTCAAGTCAAATTCGAGCGCTGCAAAATTATCACACAATAATTTTACCTCAAGCCCTTGCGCCAATCCACTCTTTCGTTTACCACAGATTTTAATTGGTCAATCGAGATACGTTCTTGCTTCATGCTGTCGCGCTCGCGGAGGGTGACGGTATTGTCGGTTAAGGTTTGATGGTCTATGGTGATGCAGTAGGGCGTGCCGATAGCGTCTTGGCGGCGGTATCGCTTGCCGATGGAATCTTTTTCTTCATAGAAACAACGAAAGTCCCAACGCAGGTCGCTGAAGATTTCGTCTGCCTTTTCGGGCAATCCGTCTTTTTTGACCAAGGGGAAAATGGCGATTTGTACCGGGGCGAGGAAAGGCGGAAGAGCGAGTACGGTGCGCTCGCTGCCGTCTTCCAGCTTTTCGTTTTTATAACCGTTGCACAGCACAGCGAGGATGGTGCGGTTCAAACCGACAGAGGTTTCCACTACATAAGGAACATAGCTTTGATTCAATTCCGAATCAAAATATTGCAACTTTTTGGTAGAGAGATTTTGGTGTTGTGTCAAATCAAAGTCGGTGCGCGAATGGATGCCTTCGATTTCTTTGAAACCAAAAGGAAAGTTGTATTGAATGTCCACGGCAGCGTTGGCGTAGTGCGCCAACTTGAGGTGGTCATAAAACTTCAGGTTCGTTTCAGAGAAACCAAGCGAGCGGTGCCACTTCATGCGCGACTCTTTCCAATGGTTGTACCATTGCATCTCGGTGCCGGGACGCACGAAGAATTGCATTTCCATTTGTTCAAACTCACGGGTGCGGAAGATAAACTGCCGCGCTACGATTTCGTTACGAAAAGCTTTGCCCACCTGTGCAATGCCGAAAGGAATGCGTTGACGGGAGGTGTTGAGTACGTTTAGGAAATTAACGAAGATCCCTTGTGCCGTTTCGGGGCGTAGGTAAATGGTAGAGGATTCTTCGGCAATAGAACCTACCTCGGTAGAAAACATGAGGTTGAACTGTCGCACTTCGGTCCAGTTGCGGGTACCGCTGACTGGGCAGGCGATTTCTAAATCAATAATGATTTGACGAACATCTTCGAGGTTATTGTCGTCTAGTGCTTTTTTGAAGCGGGTTTCAATTCCGTTTAATTTTTCTTTTACACGCAGCACATTTGGATTGGTCTTCAGAAACATCTCCTTATCGAAGCTGTCGCCAAATTTTTTCTGTGCCTTGTCCACTTCCTTATTAATCTTCTCCTCCATCTTGGCCATCGCATCTTCAACCAGCACGTCTGCACGATAGCGTTTCTTGGAATCTTTATTGTCAATCAATGGGTCATTGAAAGCGTCCACGTGACCGGAGGCCTTCCACGTTTTATGGTGCATGAAGATGGCAGCGTCCAGACCCACGATGTTTTCGTTAAGCTGCACCATGCTCTTCCACCAGTATTCCTGAATATTCTTTTTCAGTTCGATTCCATAAGGGCCGTAATCATAAACAGCGCTGAGACCATCATAGATTTCGGAAGATGGAAAGATGAAACCATATTCTTTGCAGTGCGAAATGATTTCCTGAAAAAGGTTCTGTGTATTGACTTGACTCATAGGCGGCGAAAATAGCAATTGTTCAAATTGAGAATTGCGATAACAATTAGCTTGCATTATCATTACCTTTGTGGACTTTCTTTTTACCTTAAAGATGGGAAATTTTAAACGTATTATTTCATGATTAAAATATCTATACTGGTATGTTTTCTGCTTGTCTGCTCGGGGCTATCAGCTCAAAATCAAACCGACTCGCTGAGCAAGGATGTGGCGGATTTAAAGAAGAAAGTTACCGCCCTCGACATTCTCAACAAGTTTAATCTCTGGGGATATGTTCAGATGCAATATCAGCATGCGGATACGGCAGGAGCAAAGACATATTCGGGCGGCGATTTCCCTGTGGCATCGTCTGACCGCTTTCGGATAAGGAGAGGACGAGTGAAACTAGAGTTTAATCATGCTGATAAAAAGGGACAGAGTCTCTTATATACCGCTGTTCAAGTAAATTTTTCCGAGGCAGGATTTAATCTTGTTGAATATTTCGGTAGGGTTTATGATCCGTTCATTCACTGGTTTTCCCTGACCGGAGGCATGATGAACCGTCCGTTTGGATATGAAATCATCTATTCATCGCGCATACGTGAAACACCCGATCGAGCCAGGATGTCTCAGACACTTTTTCCTCAGGAACGCGATTTGGGCTTTATGGCTACGATTGAACCACCCAAAACGAGTAAATGGGGTTTCTTCAAAATAAACGCTGGGCTTTATAATGGCACCGGACTTGGTTTTAATGAAATAGATAAGGGTAAAGACTTTATCGGACAGGTGGTTTTAAATAAATTGTTTTTGAACGATCACTTGAAACTCTCTGGCGGGGCTTCATATTATAACGGACGGGTTCTTCAAAGTACTCCGGTGTATTATTCTTTGGAGAATACAGCCGGTAGTGGCAATCCACCTCGATATACGGCTCATGAGGATTCTACCGGTGTGGGAAAGCGATTTTTCAAGCGGAAATATGTTGGCTTTGATTTGCAGGTTAGCGGGATATATAAATGGGGAAGCACAACACTTCGTGGGGAATATATTTTTGGCAAGCAGCCCGGTACGGCATTTGGCAGCGGCACTCCTACCGTTCTCGGTAATGATATTTATAATCGGAAATTTCGTGGAGCTTATGCCTACTTTGTGCAGGCGATTCATGATGCAAGGCATTCTATGTGGCACGAGCTGGTGGTGAAGTATGATTTTTTCGATCCGAACACTCAATTGGCAGGACAGAAACTAAATTCGATTAGTGATTCTAAAGTAAGCGCGGCTGATGTAAAATATCACACGGTGGGCTTGGGTTATGTGTTCCGCCCATTGGACTTTTTCAAGTTGATGGTGTATTACGATTGGGTGATTAATGAGTCAACAGGAATTACCGATATAAGCCGTAATTTGAAGGATAATATCTTAACGGTGAGGACTCAATTTGAATTGGATGCTAAGTGGTTTAGAAAGAAGTAAAGAGCGTTAGCGTTAGGCCTTTATTCTTCTGCCATGCTTAGTATTTACCTGTCAATTTAATATTGATTGTATTTTTGGCGTCTATGTTTAGGATATGTTCGGCGAATAAATGGGTGATTATTGGTGCCTGCCTATTTCTGTTTACCTCTCTTTTCAGTCAGGAAGATAATTTTGAATGGATTCGGAAGATCAATGGGGTGAAAGGAAAGGTCACCATGCTTGAATTTGAACAAACATGGATTATTATTCCAGATGAAAACCCAAACGGAAGATATTTTTCTAATCAACTTCCCGATGAATATAAGAAGGAAGGATTGAAGGTTTCGTTTTGTGGAATGGTAGGGAAAATCCCACCTAATGTACGTTTGTTAGCGACCCCTTTGAAGCTGAGTTGTATTTGTATCAGCAAGAAGGAAAAGAAGAAATTTGGATTGAATAGTCGGAAGTATAAATTTTAACCAATGAAATATGTCAGTAATCATTAACGAACTTTCAAAAATTTACGGAACCCAACGCGCAGTGGACAATATCTCCTTTGAAGCCAAGAAGGGCGAAGTATTAGGTTTTCTCGGACCGAACGGTGCGGGGAAAAGCACGACAATGAAAATGATCACTTGTTTTGTGCCGCAGACATCAGGCACAGTCAGCGTCTGTGGACATGATACCTCCTTCGAGCCTTTAGAAGTAACAAAGAAGATTGGTTACCTGCCCGAAAACAATCCGCTCTACTACGATATGTATGTGCGTGAATATCTTGAGTTCATGGGTGGGCTTCATAAGATGGGCAGCAAAATACAGACACGCATTGATGAGATGATTGAGGTCACCGGATTGACAGCGGAACGAAAAAAGAAAGTGGGGCAATTGTCCAAAGGCTATAAACAAAGAGTGGGGCTGGCGCAGGCCATGCTTCACGATCCGGAGGTTCTTATTCTCGATGAACCTACTTCCGGTCTTGATCCGAATCAGTTGCTCGAAATCAGGTCGCTGATAAAACAACTGGGGCAGAACAAGACGGTCATTTTCTCTTCTCATATCATGCAGGAGGTACAGGCAATCGCCGACCGGGTGATTATTATCAGCAAGGGAAAGATTGTCGCAGATGATTTAACCAGTAACCTTCAGAGCCGACTGCGCAACGAAACAATTGTTACGGTTGAATTCAAACAGCCTGTTGACAAAGCAATGTTGGGCATGATAAAGGGCGTCAAGTCCCTAACAAAATCAAACGATGGAAGATGGAATCTTGTTTCCTCGGGGAAAGAAGATGTCCGAGAAAGCGTTTTCAATTTTGCTAAAGAAAAAAATCTGACCTTATTGCACTTGAACAAAGAAGAATTTTCTCTGGAGGATGTGTTTAAAGAATTGACGCAGTAGATACCGGTCGGCATATTCAATTACTTAGCTTCGTTTAGCAGTTTTCTCTATTCATAATTTAAAGCATTTTGAGAAACATTAGTGTTGGGTGGTGGTTAGTCATCGCAATTTCTTGTTTATACTGGCTCCCTTTTCTATTGGCAAAAGGCATGTTTTTAGATGGAGTGTGCAATGCGCTCTATGCGGTGAACCTTGCAGAAGGCACTGCGTCGTTCTGGGCGCCTAAATCCAACTATATAGGCAATCCCTCAGCATGGGGTTCGGCTCCGCTAAGTATCTATATCTTATCCGTGCTTTATAAATGTTTTGGCAATTATTTTTTTATTGAAAAGATATACTCTCTGATTTGCGGCTTCATACAAATGGCCTTAATCGCGTGGGCATGGAAGCTCTGTTTCGATAAGAACGATGAGCGCGGAAAATATGGATGGTTTCCTTGTTTGCTTTGGCTCGCTTCTCCTTTGACCGGCTGGTGCTATTCCAATAATCTGATGGAAAACTCCATGTCCATTTTCACCACCTCTTCCATCGTGGTCTGGTTACTGTATCTGCGAAATCAGCAAATACAATACGCCGTTGCCGGAGGGATCTTGATTTTTCTTGCTCTATTATCAAAAGGCCCCGTAGGCCTTTTCCCCCTAGCGGCGCCTTTGGTGTTTATGTTAATGAACAAAAATATTATCCGACAAAGATTTTTCTACTTCACTTTCGTTCAAGCCTTCGTATTCTTTTTGGTCTTTGTGGTGGTGTTTTCAATGGAGGCTCCGCAAACTTTTTTACATCAATATTTAGACGTGCAATTAAGGCCGGCCTTGAATCATCAAAACGGAGGAATTTCTTTTGAAATCATCTTGCAACTTCTATTGGCTTTGCTTCCAATATTCGGGGCAGTAATTATCGTGGTTTTATACACCGCGATTAAAAAGGATGATAGCCTGCTGTCTCGAAACGACAAGAACCTAATCGGTCTTTCCTTTTTGTTGATAGGCCTAACCGCTTCTATACCTATCATGATGAGTACGAAGCAAAGCAAATTCTATCTGCTGCCTTCTCTGAGTATTTTTTCTTTAGGGTTTTCACTGCTTCTGCTTCCTGCGTTAAAAAAATCAATGGACTTATTTGACAGGTATCCTCTTAGGTATAAAATACTAAGCGCCACAAAATTTCTATCTGCTAGCATCATCATATTGTGTATTGTTCTTTGCATTAACAACCGAGGGATTTATTCAAGAGACAAGGCGCTATTAAATGACCTAGCGGAGATGCAAACTTTAACCGGCGATGGTGCTATTCTGCGAGGACCGTGGGAATTAAACAGCGAATGGCATCTCTTTTCCTATTTATCTCGTCTTTATAAGATCAAGATATGTATGCCAGATTCGGAAATAGAAACCAACTATTATATTACTTACTCCGGAAAATCAGATAAGGTGCCCTCACAAGACTTTATAAAAATTTATAGCGGAAACAAATTTGATTTGTATCAATTAGCAAGTGCTGATAATTTTCACAAAAGGAAAATAAATTAACCGGATATAAACAACGCGAGGCACCTAGATAAACTCAATATTATGGAGAACCTTTATGATTGCTAATTTCATTCACGCTATTACATGGGAAAAATAGCTTTATGTTTATCATAACTATGCGTATCAAAGCAAAGCTGTTTTATTGTTTTCTAATCGGATTCGCTTCGTTGATTTTACCCAACACCGTCTCTGCACAAGTAAATTGCAACAACGTTGACTTTGAAAGCGGCACTTTTGCAAACTGGACAGGATATACAGGCGTTTGTTGTCCCATTACCGCCGATACAGTCGGTTTTGTTTCTACCCGCCACACCATTATGACCGGGGCAGGTAATGATCCGGTCATCCCGCAGATTCCCGTCGTATCGCCTTATGGAGGCACCTATTCTGTTCGCCTCGGAAATTCTTCTATAGGAGCACAAGCCGAGCGTTTAACTTATACCCTTAACGTAACTGCTGCCAATCCCAATTTCACCTATCAATATGCGGTAATACTCGAAGACCCCAGCCACACTCCGGCCCAGCAACCGCGCTTTCAGGTAAATGTGATGGATACAGATGGCGCTACCATTCCCTGTGGCTTTTATAACGTAGTTGCCAGTGGCAACATCCCCGGCTTTCAACGCACGGGGAGCATAGTTTGGAAGAACTGGTCATTTGTTGCGGTGGATTTGTCCTCATATATAGGACAAAATATCACGGTGGAGTTTTCTACCGGCGATTGTGATTTGGGTGGCCATTACGGCTATGCATATATTGATGCCTCTTGTGCGCCCCTCCGAATATTTACCAACTATTGCCCCGGCGACCCTATTGCCGACCTCACCGCTCCACCTGGTTTTCAGTTTTATCAATGGTCCACCGGAGAATCTGCTCAAGCCATTACGGTCACTAATCCGGTTCCCGGCGACTCTATTACTGTGGTATGTGTTCCTTTCCAAGGGGTTACTTGTACCTCTACTTTGAAATACATATTCCTTCAAAACCCACCGGTCGAGGCCAACTACAGCATCAACACTGTCTGCGGAAACAATCAGGTGGTGTTCTCTGATTCCTCTACCATATCGGCCACCGGTGCGCAGGTCACCGGCTGGAAATGGATTATTAATGATTCGATTATCTCCACCCAGCCAGCGGCTACCTTCTCTTTTCCCGCTGCAGGCAGCTATGATGTCACCTTAATTGCCGAATCCTCGTATGGTTGTCCCGATACGCTTCATAAACAAGTATTAATTCCGCAGGGATTGCTCGTTACGGCTAACATCCGCTCCGGCAGCGGAGGCTTTGCTTTGCAATGTATCGGCGATAACAATGCGGTGCTCAAGGCTAATGCAAACCTGGGTATCCCTCCTTATTCCTATCAATGGAATACCATACCGGTCTCGACAGGCGATTCCATATCAAATCTTTCTGCGGGCACTTATACAGTGAGTGTCACCGATTCGACAGGCTGCATAGCCACGGCCAGTGCGGTCATCAGCGCGCCACCGCCTGCGGTCATGGATCCGGTTATAAAAAACGTATCCTGCTATAACGGAAACAATGGACAGATTACCGCGCTCATGAGCGGCGGCACACCGCCCTACACCTATTCCTGGAATACAAATCCTCCCCAATCGTTTCAAACTATTTCCAATCTCGGTGCCGGCAGCTATACGGTAACTATTACCGACAACAACCAGTGCACAACCCTTGTTTCATCTGTGGTCAGCGAACCTTCCCAATTGAATATCTCCATCACCTCCAAAACCGACAACGTCTGCTTTGGCGGTCATACCGGTAGGGCAACTGCCTCTGCCTCAGGCGGCAATGCACCTTATATATATTCATGGAATACAAACCCCATCCAAAATGATACGGCGGCTTCAAACCTATCCGCCGGAAATTATGTGGTGACCGCCACCGACGACAGCCTTTGCACGGCCACCACAACGGTTGTTATTAATGAACCCACCAAACTTTCTTCTACCTCCACCGTTGATAATGTCTTGTGCCATGACAGCGCACAAGGCTCTATTGCGCTAATCGTATCTAACGGAACAGCGCCCTACACCTATTCCTGGCAGCCATCTGTTAGCACCACCGCCGCCGCCCAGAATCTAAAAATGGGTACTTATGATGTAACTATCACCGACAATAACGGATGCACCCTATCCAATTCATTTATCGTCATTGAACCACCTGCATTAAACATTCAAACGCAATCAACGAATGTTCTTTGTTCCGGAAACCTCGACGGCACAATCACCGCCACCGGTGTGGGAGGAATTCCAACCTATACCTATTCTCTACTTCAGAATGGGAATACTATATCTACCAACACCACCGGATCCTTCACCGGCCTCGGTGTAGGAAACTATACCATCATTTTTTCTGACGGAAATAATTGTGCGGTATCTCAGCAACTGACCGTCAACGAGCCGCCGCTAATCAGCATTCAAAGTATCGTGGCCGATTCTGTTAACTGTTATGGCTACAACGACGGCGCTATCTCCATAGTTGCTACCGGCGGAGTGCCACCATTCGAATATGTGCTCAATAACAATGCCCCTTCTTCTTCCGGAAATTTCAACAATCTACCTCCCGGAAATTATTCCATCACCATCAACGACGCAGGAGGATGTTCTTTGCAAACAGCCACCAACATCAACGAACCCCCACCGCATATCCTTTCCATCATTCCCGATTCTATCCAAATGAATTTGGGTGAAAGCCGTGCGGTCCAAATCATCAGCAACTTTGCGCCGAACGTTATCTATTCCTGGTCGCCCGAAAGCGGCACCGATTGCCCTACCTGCCCCAACGCCAATGTCGGCACCTATAACAGCCTCGAATATTCTATTCGCGCAGTGGCGCACCCACATCAACTGGATTGTGAGGCTACAATTAAACTACCGGTAACGGTCACGGCCAACTACGATATTTTCATTCCCAATGTGTTCACTCCAAACAATGATGGAGTAAACGATTTTTTTGAATACTTCGGAAACAAATCCGGTGTAAAATATTTGGATGTAGAAGTCTTCAACCGTACCGGCGAAAAAGTTTTTGAATCAAACGACATCAACTTCCGGTGGGATGGAAAGTTCAAAGGCGTGGTGCAAAACCCCGGTGTATATGTTTACCAGTTCAAAGTAATTTTTGTGGACGGCTATACCGAGAAATTATATAAAGGAAGCGTTACGATTCTTCGCTAAGCGCCGATTGCCGCCCCTCACTCCTTCACAAACTTCCTCACCACTCTTTGTCTGTCATCTTGCACTAGCATGAAGTACAAACCTGAGGACAAGCCAGATATATTAACTCCCGCCTCCTCACCGTTTAGGCGGCCTTGCAAAACTAACCGACCATCCGGAGTCAATATTTGGAAGCTCAGAATTGAAGAGATTGGACTTAAAGAAATTGAAATTCTCTCCCTGGCTGGATTGGGATAAATAGTGAACATTTCATTGCCTTTAGCTTCTGTTAACCCTGTCATCAATCCACCTTTATTCTCAGTGATAAATACCCTGCCATATTCGCCGAAGGTTATCCATTTATTTTCAGTAATTGCTACTATGTATTGAAGGGCAGGATATGCATAGCCATAAATGGCCATGTTAGCGGTGGAATCGTATGGTTCCATATCTGTATATACCCAGTTTTCCCCTCCATCTTCTGTTCGCATCACCCTACTTCCAAATGCTATCATGCCCAACTTCTCCGAATAAAAATGGATGTTTCGAGGATAAACATTTCCTCCTGTGCGACCTTTTTCAAGTAATACTCTGCCCTGGATACTATCAATATGACCTTTAACCAACTTATATCGGTCGCTAATTCCAATATAGATCGAATCGTTTAGCATACATGCATAACCTATGCCAAACATCTGATACGTCAAATTGTCACAATGTGTTTTCCAAGTCATACCTCCATCTTTAGTTGTAGTTACCCCCCAACAAAACTATAAGCCCGCATCGCTGAAACATATACCCGGAGGTATCGTTAAAAAGCGGATATCGGTAATCTCCAGCGCGTCTAAAAATTCCATGTCCATTGCCCGCCATTATAGGTGGTAAAATAAAGACCAACACCACAACCTACAATCCAGTATCTGGGTTCAAAAAATAAAGCCCGTAGGCAAAGCCCATTTTATTGCCTCTGCCCACATCAGACCATGTAGACCCGCCATCTGTAGTTTTCAAAACTGTACCAATGATTTGATAATTACCACCACCAACAGTCATATAACCGATATCATTTGTAGCAAAGAATATCCGTTTCAATGAGCCGCCAGGGTTTACAGTATCAAATGTCCATGAATATCCGCCGTCACGTGTTTTATAAAGCACTCCATTTTTTGTTGTTAAATACCCCGTATCTGTATTGATAAAATAGGCATCGTATATCTGATCTGTTACTAAAACATCATTACGCAACATGACCTTTGTCCATTGACCGAATGAATGGATAGCGAAACAAAAACTCAGTAATAGCAAAAAGAGCGGCTTCATTGTTTGATGAAATTAGTATTAAAAAGTTTGTTGCCAGATTTTAATCGCAAAATATAATAGCCCTGCCCGCGTTGGTGTTCGTTTCACCAGCCTCACTCCTTCACAAACTTTCTCACCACCCGCTGTTTATCATCCTGTAAAACCAGAAAGTAAAGACCGGGAGAAAAAGTAGAAACATCAATTTCAACGTCTTTCTTTAGAACTGCCAGATTATCCATAATTATTTTCCCTTCCAGATTATAAATTTGGATAAAGGCGTTGGTGGCAAGAGAATGAGAAATACAATGTAAGTGATTTGAAACAGGGCTAGGAAATATACCTACGTGAAAAGTTCCATTGTTGATTTCATCCACGCTTGTTATAGTGCTACAAGTATCCGAATAATCACCCCCCAACCACTTCGCCACATAGTTAACCGTATCTCCATCAATAGCTAAAAAGGGGCCTCCGACATAAAGTTCATTATTATATACCGCCATGCAGTTCATTGCAATTGTAAAATTCGGAATGAATTTTTGGCCTAATCCACACCATTTGTAACCATCCCACTTCGCAATGGCCAAGATAGGTACATCCCCTATCCTTGTAAATCTCCCACATGCATATAGCTCACCGTTAAAAACCTGTAGGTCGCTGATAAAAGCGTTTAAACTGGTCATTCCTGCTCCCGCATCTTTCCATAGTGTTCCGTTCCACCGGGCGACACAAAATCCAGGATTACCAAGCGTGGTGTCAAAACCTCCACCGATGTAAAGATCATCTTCATATATCTCAAAACTTCCCACACCGGCAGCCCCGCCTCTTATGCCGTTGCCGACCGGAAGCCATTTAGCGCCGTTCCAATAAGCCAGGCGATCAAGCACCCCATCCTTAGTCACAAAATTGCCCCCTATGTATAAATTGCCTTGATACTCTACTGCTACACCAATTGGTCCATTTCCCCAGTTAGTAGTGTCAATCGCGCTCCACGACACCCCATTCCATTTCGCAATTGATTTAGCGGCCACTCCGGCTATGCTGTCAAAAAGACCATAAACCACCAGATCATTTTTGTAAATTGTTGTTCCAAAGATAGATCCTCCGGAAACTTTGGCAAAAGTATCTACCTGATTGCCATCCCAACTTAAAAGAGTGATCGCACCAAAAAGAATTTTACCCTGAAATGAAGTGATGTTATAGTCTGCGTAGTATTGGTGCAAAAATGGAATAGAATCCCAATCGGTTCCGTCAAACTGGGCCGCATAATGTACAGGTATTTCACCCACTTTAGTAAAGCTTCCAGAAGCATACATTAAATTACTTGCATTATCCACTTTAAACACATCAGGGGAGAAATTAAAGCCTGTGCCGGCCTTACTCCAGTGTTGCGAAAAGGATGAAGCGGGAGAAAGCAAAACAAATCCCATGAAAATCAATCTCATTTTATTAATCATGCTTAACTATTTGCTTAGCGGTACGCTGACTACCTACGTTGATTACCAGAAGATATATACCATTAGTCAAATCGCTCAAATCCATCTGATAACTTAGCGCGGTATTACTACTAGCTCTTGATGTTTTGAGAATTTGACCGGTTATTGAAAGTAATTCAAAAGAAACGTTTTCTGTTATTGAGTTAGGCAATCTAATCGTTATCGTGTTCGATGATGGATTGGGAAATACCTGCACTTCTAATCCTGATGAATAAATATCTTTCACATCGACCATCCAATGCTCGTTAAAGTTAAAACGTGCCATAATCGCATCGGAATTGATAACCGGAGGGGCAAGTTGCCTGTAAGCATTGGAACAACATAAGGTGAAAAAATTATCAGACCAGTTAGTTGCAACTTTATAATTAGGGCTAGTTGTGCTGCCGGCTATATACCAGTAGTGATTATCGCTACTAGTGGAGTTTACAACTATCGCATTGCTTTTATCAGACAAGATACCGCCATAATATGTGGCCCAGATTCTTTCGTTATCAGAATTAAAATAACCCAGAAAGGCATCATCATAACCAAATGCCCTAATTGATCCCTCATTATAAAACCATGGGATGCCTGATGAGGGCTGATAAATATAAGAACTACTAGTGCTGTTTGTTTGGCCGGAAAAGAAAAGCCGGTTTTCAAAATCCACGGATAGTCCATTGATAACATCTTCACCCGATCCACCGTAATATGTGCCCCATTCAAAAGCTCCGGCAGCGCTCAACTTTGCCATAAATCCGTCTGAAGCTCCGCCTCCATAAATGTAGGCTCCGATACCATTATCTTGGAAATATTTTGTTCCGCTCTTGCAAACAGGAAAACCACCACTGGTTGGCTCTTCACATAAAGTTGAATTAGGTGTAGATGAAGATGTACTCCCCCCGATATAAACATTGTTATTTCCGTCTAGGGCTATTGTTCTGGCCTCGTCGTTTCCTCCACCACCAAAATAAGTACTCCAATTATTTACCCCGACAGAAGTGAAACGTGCGAGGAAAGCATCTTCGTTACCTCCGATAGTTCCTTGATTATAAGCCCCGATAGAAGCATTGTTTGTGATTGGCAAATTACCTGTTGTTTTACCTGTTACAAATAAGTTTGAGTTGCCGTCCATAGCTATGTCATAAATATAATCATCGTCTATACCTCCAAAAAAAGTACTCCAGGTAAGCTCACCCGTAGGGTCAAACCTCGCAATGAAACCATCAGTTGCCCCGCCCTCTCCGTCGCTGTTATACGCGCCAACGGGATGGCACTTGGGAAATTCACCATCTCCCGGAACATCACAACTGGTTGAGGAGTAAGCATTTGTCGACGTATATCCACCCACGAAAAGGTTGTTAGATCCATCGTTCGTGATGGAACGTCCCGTTTCTTCTCCGCTTCCTCCAAAATAAGTAGCCCAACGGCTTAAAGGAAGCTGACCTCCACGCGCATTATCCAATCCTACAATAAAAGCGTCTCTGCTACCTTCAAGAGCGGTTTGGTGATAAACACCGCTATTTGAAAAAGTAGGAAAGTCATCGCTTTCGGTATATCCAGTGATAAAAACTTTGCCAGTGGCCGTACCATTCCCAATCGTTTTAATCCCATAAGATTTTTCATCTGAGGTTCCTCCCCAGTAAGTTGCCCACAGGAATCGGTCTGCATCCTCCACTACCCCTTGTGTTGCGCCATTGGCAGAACCAAATTTGGATATAAAAGCATCATAGCCTCCAGCCGAAAACCTAAATGCTCCCAAAGATACACCCTTATTAACGGGAAAATCAGTGCTTTGCGTAAAGCCGCACACATAGACATTCCCGTCGCCATCTACTGCAAGATCTGTTCCTTCATCTGACCCTAACCCACCTAAATAAGTGGACCAGTCAGGTGAGCTTATGTGTTCAATATCGCGAGGCCCGCTTCTTTGCTCAATCACCAAATTTTTTCCATCATCAAAATCCCCCAACTCGAACCCGAACTCATTATCTCCCAAATCTTCATAAGCAATATCCACATAAACTTTCTCATCTCCATCAAATTGATAGGCAATGAGGGTATCTTCTGATATATATGAACCACCTGCATAAATACGCAACTTGTTGGCTTCTGCAATTATGCTGTCGGCTCCGTCATACTTCAACGCTCCGGTAGAAAATGTAACCGTGGGGTCTATCACCAATAATGATTTCATTCCCTCGCCGCTGGAATGAACCTGCCAATCTATACCGTTGTAAACATTTTTTTGAACAATTCGGCTATGCCCTTCAACTCCGGTAATAGCTTCCGGCAAATAGCCAAGAAAATAGTTCAGAAAAGCTTCTGTTTTTTCGGAAGTATAAGTTTTGAATTTTGAGTAAACATATTCTCCTCTTGATATGAAACTCATATCTATCCGGTATAAGGTATCTGTGGTGTTTACCGTGTCATCCGGCGCGTGAAGATGTGCAGTGACATAAGATAACCTTCCATCGCCCACATACATTTGCGGGTTTCCGGCATTGGTATAGTAAAACACGCTATCTGCTGGTAGGAGTCGGTACCTAATATTTGCCCCCGGTTTTCATAGAAGGCATAAGCCTCATTAGCGCCAGAGGTATCTATTGGGATAAATGCGGTTGTTTGTTGGTAAAACACCGTAGCATATACCGTATCCACAGGTCCGGTGCTGCGCCCTGTCACTAGTAAAAAAAACCGACTGACTAATTGCTCAATATATGTGCCACCCCAGGTCTTGGCAAAACTGTAAGCTACATCATCACAATCCGCACAGCGACTGTATGTTTTTGTCCACTGCGCAGCGACATCCGCCTGATAGCTACTGGTCAGGAAGTTGATATGGCTGCCATTCTGAATACCTCCGGTAATAAAAACATTGCTGCTGTCATCCATCGCAACCGCATTGGCTATAGCAATACCCCCGGGAATGGAGGAAGTAATTGTCCTGTCCCATAAGAAAGTACTGTCGCTTTGATATGTCAGCGCTACAGCATTTTTTTCGCCAGTGTATTTGATCGCCGTAGCAGAAACGGCCAAAACTTGTGTAAATGGATTATAGGCCAATCCGGTGGGTAGCGTAGCAACACTACCCGGCGCTCTCCATTCTTCCACCCATTTTACGTTTAGCCCTACATCAAATTTCATCAGTTTTACATGCGGATCTAATCCGGCAGAATCAGCCAGAGCCAACAGGTAAATATCACGAGTGACGCCATCTACGGCTATATCTATGGCTTTCGTAAATTGATTTCTATCATTGCTTCCATAATTGATATGGTCAATTTCCCCATCATCTTTATAAAATGCTACCATCTGAGGTATCCACTCCGTGGTGCTGACTCCCACTCCGCCAATCAATCCAATACAAGGCCCGCCCCCTATTTGTTGAGCTATAACTTCATCTTTCAATAACCGGACAGCAACATCCGGAGCCCCTACACTGTCGTGATATGCAATCCATATTTCATTTCCGGCAGTGTCATATTTCAGTAAGGTGAGCATGTAATCATCTACGTCCGTCTGCTCGGTCACCGCCACATAAACAAATCCCGAATCATCTACGAGCATCGAGGAGGAAATATCGTCACCCTCATAATCACCCTCATAATACTGTACCCAAAGCACATTCCCTTCGTTATCTACCCTACCGAAAATGACATCTCTGGAATCAGGTTCACCAAAAGTGCCCACTAAGTAAATATCATCTCCCTTTACTACCGCATCAGTAGCATAGGCTTCTACATTTTCAAGCATGGTTTCCCAAAGCACCACCCTCAGAGTCATATTTGCGAATGGCAATGTTATCTCCCAAAAGCGTGGAATAATCGCTGGTGATGACAATGGTATTATCCTCCTGATCTACATAGTTAAGGATATGATAGTCGGCTTGGTTAGCTATCGAGCTGGTAAGCGCCCATCGCTGATTTAACAGAGTTTGAGAAAATGAATTGCTAAAAATTAAGGATAGGAGTGTAATAACTCCAAGATGTAAAACTGTTTTCATTGTATTTATTTTGAGGTTAATAAATCAACTCATGTACCGCTAAACAATATTCAAAATCTCTACATTCCTATCTATCTAAATGCGGCGTATTTTATACCAATTGAACAGCAAGCTAAATTTATTTTTGTATTTGGTAAGCTTTGTTTTTTAACAGTCCTTGGCTTTATCCTTTAAATAGCTTATCTCGTCATTGAAATCCACAAACCCCATATTGTTTTCCCCCATTTTCAATCACTTAATTTCTATTCGCAGCAAGTCAGCGGCTATTCGTAACAGAATGAAAGCTAAGCGTGGCAGCTTAAACTTCAATCGTAACAGAATAGACATTAATCGTAGCAAGTTAAAGTCTATTCGGAAAAAAAAAAAAAGTAGCGGTATAGCTTCTAATCGTAGCAGAATGAAAGCTAATTCGTAACAGATTAGACTTTAATCTAGCAGAATAGAAGCTAATCGGTGCTAGTTCATGTCTGTTTGCAGGTTAGCTTTGGGTTTATATAATTTGGTTAGCCAAATGTTCCATAACCATAAGGCTAATTAGCGGCATTGACCGCTTTATTATATGTATTAGCCTAAAAATAAAGTACTATTAGTATAATACAAAGTATATGTTTTATAATATGCTTATAAAAATGAAACAAGCTGAAATGTACTGCCGTATAATATTGTATATGCTTTTGCTTTATGTACATAATATCGTTCTTGTAAATAAACAGAGGGGAATGAAGTCCCGCTTTAAAAAACTTCTACTATGGTTTCACCAAAAGAGAGGAATGAAGTCTCGCTTGAAAAAACTTCTAAACTTGTTCAACAAAAACTAAATGTCATGAAACTAAAAATGGGCTTTTTAGGATTGAGTATCGCTGAGGTGATAGATAGATCCACGCTTATAGTGACTAAGATGACGGGAAACCCGAACTTTCCCACACCTGATCCGACGCTGGCTGATGTAACGACCGCTGCGGATGCACTTCTGGCTGCGTACAACAATTCGCGCGACGGAGGTAAGACACTGACAGCCACCATGCGTTTGCGCCTGAAAGAGCTAATGGAGCTTAACAGGAAGCTGGCAGCGTATGTGCAGGCAGAGTCTTCGGGGGGTGAGGAAATCATCTTGTCCAGTGGTTTTGACGTGGTAAGGAGAGGTGATCCTACTCAGGTGGCGCAGGTGCATAACCTGCGCCTCCAACACGGCATTCCTGTCGGTAGCATTCGTGCTATCTGGGACAGAGTCGTGGGAGCGGGTGCCTATGTAGTGGAGCTTTCGGATACGGATGCCAATGGTCCGTTCAGTTTCCACCTTTGCACACTCAAAACCCGGTTAGATTTCACTGGTTTGGTGCCTGGTAAATTGTACTGGATACGTATCTACGCAGTAGGTCGTCACAGTACCGGATTGCCGAGCGACATCAGTGTACACACCGCGAGCATCTAACATGTTGGAGTCCGCCCTTGGCGGACTATTTCAAAAAAAATGATTCACATCATTTTCGTCACAGGCTCTTATAGCCTGAATGAAAGTCCCGCCGAGGCGGGACTTTCTGTTTTTAATCGAAAATTAACTTGATTGGAAGAGAATATGGAAAAAGAAACAATCTCCGCCAATTTGTATACCTTCAAAACTTCCCTACTGCTTAAATTCTTTTTTCTTTGCGACAATCAAAACAGAAGGGATGTTATTAAAAAACAAAACAGCACTCATCACCGGCGGCTCCCGCGGAATTGGCTATGCCCTCGTCAAGCGGTTTGTCGCCGAAGGATGCAACGTGGCTTTCACCTACCTAAGCTCGGATGAAAAAGCAAAAAAGTTTGAAGAAGAACTGGCTGCTTCGGGTGTCAAAGCCAAGGCATATAAAAGTGATGCAGGCTCCTATTCCGATTCCGAAAAGTTAGTCGAGGAAGTGGTAAAAGAATTTGGAACGATAGATATATTGGTGAATAATGCAGGCATTACACGCGACAACTTAATCCTTCGGATGAATGAACAGCAGTGGGATGAAGTGATAGCCGCCAATCTGAAATCTGTTTTCAACCTGACCAAACACGTATCGAAAGTGATGTTGAAGAATAGAAACGGTTCCATCATCAACCTCACATCCATTGTGGGAGTCAAGGGCCAAGCCGGCCAATCAAACTACGCAGCATCCAAAGCCGGAATCATCGGGTTCACCAAATCTATTGCCGAAGAATTTGGCTCGCGCAATATCCGTTGCAACGCCATCGCGCCCGGTTTCATCGAAACCGACATGACCGCTGTGCTGCCCGAAGAAACACGGAAAAACATTCTCGCTCAGGTGCCTATGAAACGCATGGGGCAGCCCGAAGAAGTGGCGAGCGTAGCGGTGTTTCTCGGCTGCGACCTGTCGAGTTATGTTTCGGGACAGGTCATCAGCGTATGCGGAGCGATGAGTCGCTAAGATACATCTCCCTCGCGGAGACCGGCCCATTTGATATTGGTTAATATTACTCCCTAAAACTTCATTTTGAACAGCGGCCTTTCTTTTCAATATCCTGTCTGGTTTCTTTTGCTGTGCTTTGCATTGGGCGCAGCTTATGCTTTCATTCTTTATTACCGCGACCATACCTTTGATGAAAAATCTTCCGGCACCGCAAACTGGAAACGAGGCATGGCTTTGTTTCGCTTTCTGGCCGTTTCTATCTTGGCGATATTGCTTTTGTCCCCCTTCATCCGTGCCAGAAATACGCAAACCTTCAAACCGATAGTTGCCATTGTTCAGGACAATAGTGAATCCGTTAAAACTGGTTTGGGAAAGGATACTGCTGCTTATGCAGAAAGGTTAACGAAACTAGAGGAAGAACTAAGCGGAAAATATGAAGTGCAAGAATTTTCGGCGGGCGATGATTTGAGAAAGGGAATTGATTTCTCGTTCCGTGATAGATCTACCAATCTGAGCGAAGCCATCGAGCAGATAAACGATCTGTTTTATAATCAGAATCTCGGTGCCGTGGTCATTGCCTCAGATGGCATCTATAATCGGGGTATCAATCCGGTTTATTCGGCGGCCAAAGCAAGCTATTCTATCTATACCATAGCCTTGGGAGATACTACGATTCAAAAAGATCAGAAGGTTTCCAACGCTTATTTCAACAACATCGCTTTTTTGAATGATCAATTCGCTATGCGGGTAGATGTGGAGGCAACCAACTTGTCGGGGAAAAATTCAACGCTACATATCTACGAACTGCAAGCCGGTGGTCAAGCTAAGTTGCTTCAGTCGAAGGAGGTGAATTATAATTCAGACAATTTCTTCCAATCCCTTGATTTCATTCTGCCTGCCGACAAAACCGGAATCATTCATTATCGGATAACACTGGCGAACGTAGATGGAGAAGTTACTTACAAGAACAACAGCCGCGATATTTTTATAGAAGTATTGGACGGAAGGCAGAAGATTTTGTTGGTAGCAAATTCCCCGCATCCCGATATCGCTTGCTTCAAAGCCGCTATTGAAAGCAACCGGAATTATCAATTGGATGTAGAATACGCTCAAACATTTTCGAAAAAACTGAATGAATATAATCTGGTGATACTTCATCAATTACCTTCGTCCGTCAATCATGTCAGCAATATATTAAAGGAGGCTGCCGAGCAGAAAAAGTCTTTGTTGTTTGTTGTGGGTTCGCAAACGCTGTTGACTGAATTCTCAAAGGTGCAGAATGCAGTTTCCATTCGTGGCAATGGTACACAGTTGAATGAGGTAACCGCAAATGTGTCTAAGGAGTTTGCTCTGTTTACGTTGTCAGACCGCACCCTGCAAACCGTTTCCAAATTGCCGCCATTCTTTTGTGCCTTTGGGGAATTCACCGCTAATCCGTCTTCTAAAATAATGCTTTACCAGAAAATCAATTCAGTTCTAACGGATTTTCCGCTCTGGCTCTTTAACGAAACGGGCGAGGTGAAAACAGGAGTGATTTGCGGCGAGGGTTTATGGCGGTGGCGCTTGCAGGACTTCATGATGAATAAGAATCAAGAGGCCACAGATGAGTTGATCAACAAAACGGTTCAATACTTATCTGTGAAAGGCGACAAGCGCCCATTTCGTGTTTCCTTGCCTAAAAACATTTTTCAAGATAATGAGGCAATTACTTTTGATGCACAACTCTATAATGCGAATTATGAGTTGGTCAACGCGCCAGAGGTTGCGATGCTTATAAAAGATGAAGAAGGAAAGGAGTACAAATATTCGTTCAATAAAACAGAGCACGCTTACAACCTGAATGCCGGATTTCTACCGGTGGGAAATTACTCCTACGAAGCATCAGCCCGATTTGGCAATGCAACGTTAAACACCCAAGGTAAGTTTTCTGTCAGCCCGCTTCAATTAGAAGATGTTAGAACTAGGGCAGATCACCAAGTGATGTATCAACTAGCATCGCAGCATCAGGGCAACATGCACCATCTGAATGACATGGATAAAATCGCCGGTGAAATTGATGCAGCAAACCATTTGAAACCCGTTCTATACGACACCTTCACCACAGAAAATGCGATTCATTTCAAGTGGATTTTGTTGTTGTTGCTGTCGCTGATTTCCGCTGAGTGGTTCATTCGGAAATATTTGGGTGGTTATTAGGCATATATGTTTCATACAGAGATTGGCCAGGACATTCACAAAGCCAAAGCACTTTTATTAGAGGACTCGGTTGTCGCTATTCCCACCGAAACGGTCTATGGATTGGCTGCTAACGCATTGTCTGAGGAAGCGGTCGTAAAAATATTTGCTGCGAAGAATCGCCCTTTTTTCGACCCGCTGATTGTACATACCTATTCATTAGATGCGATGAGAAAGTATGTGGAAGACATACCGGCAAAAGCAATAATACTATTGCAGCAGTTCTCGCCCGGCCCCATCACACTACTTCTTAAAAAGAAAATAATTATTCCTGACTTGGTTACTTCCGGTTTGGATACCGTAGCCATGCGCATCCCCAATCATCCTTTGACCCTCTCTTTGCTTAGGGAACTAGAATTTCCTTTGGCTGCGCCCAGCGCCAATCCATTCGGATATATCAGCCCAACAACAGCGCAGCACGTGGCTGACCAACTGCAAGGGAAAATTCCCTACATCCTTGATGGCGGAGTGGCTACGGTAGGAGTAGAGTCCACCATAGTAGGTTTTGAAGGCGAGCAACCGGTAGTCTTCCGACTTGGTGGATTGACGATTGAAAAAATCGAAAGGGTCATTGGCAAGGTTCAGATACGGATACAGGATAGTTCCAATCCGGCTGCTCCGGGCATGTTGAGCAGTCATTATGCACCGATTAAAAAATTGAGGTTAGTAGGAGAGGAGAGTCATGAACTTGAGAAGTTGGACAAGCGAAGGATGGGAGTCATTGCTTTTGATAAATATATAGAAACGATTTCGAAGGAAAACCAAATTTTACTTTCCCCTAAAGGAGATTTGAGCGAGGCAGCAAAGAACTTATTTGCCGCCATGAGAAGGTTAGATAATAGTAATGTGGATTTGATTTTGGCAGTACACTTTCCTGACATTGGGTTGGGAAGAGCTATAAATGACCGGTTAAAAAGAGCGAGTACGACATAGGTATCTCAAAAATCCGAGACCACTTTTATGAGATGGACAACTGGTTTTAATGTAGAAATCGCGTTTACTTTGTTAGAATATATTTGCGTCAAAATTCAAAACAGTTTATGGGGCTAATAGAAGAGTTAAGGTGGCGGAATATGTTGCAGGACATCAAGCCTGGTACCGAAGATTTATTAAACCGCGAATTGGTTACCGGTTATATTGGTTTTGATCCTACCGCCGATTCCTTGCATATAGGCAGTTTGCTTCAAGTTACCCTATTAATGAGATTCCAAAAGGCGGGACATAAACCTATTGCCTTGCTTGGTGGAGCCACAGGAATGATTGGGGATCCTTCGGGAAAATCTACTGAAAGAAACTTACTGGATGAAAAGACGCTTCAACACAACTTGGCCTGTCAAAAAAAACAGCTTGAAAAGTTTTTAAACTTTAACTGTGGGGCTACCTCAGCAGAATTCGTCAACAACTTTGACTGGTTTAAGGGAATGAGTTTTCTCGACTTTCTCCGTGATGTTGGAAAGCGACTCACCGTCAACTATATGATGGCAAAGGATAGTGTGAAATCCAGAATGACCTCTGATGAAGGAATTAGTTTTACCGAATTTTCCTACCAATTAATTCAAGGGTACGATTTCTATTACCTCTGGAAAAACAAGGGAGTAAAACTACAAATGGGAGGTAGCGATCAATGGGGTAATATCATTACAGGTACAGAATTGATTCGGCGAAAGGATGGAGGGGAAACCTTTGCCTTTACCATTCCCTTGGTTACCAAATCAGATGGGAAGAAATTCGGAAAATCGGAACAGGGAAATATTTGGTTAGACCCGAAAAAGACCTCTCCATATCGCTTCTATCAATATTGGCTGAATGTTTCAGACGAAGATGTATCTAAACTCGTTCGATATTTCTCTATGAAAGACAAAGAGGAAATAGAAATACTGGAAAAAAAACATATCGAAGCATTACATCTTCGCCTGCTGCAAAAAGACCTTGCTGATGAAATCACAGAGCGGGTTCACTCGATTGAAGATTTGACTCGTGCGAAGCAAACTACCGAAATCCTTTTTGGTTCTTCCTTTGATGAATTCAAAAAACTGGATGGAAAGGATATTGAAGATGCCTTTGATGAAAACCTCATTTTTCGCGTTGAGCAGGATTTATTTTCTGCCGAAGTTGAACCGGTCAGTCTGCTCGCAGAAAAGACGGATATTTTCCCATCAAAAGGTGAAGCGCGAAAAAGTATTCAGGGAAATGGAGTGAGTATTAACAAAGAAAAGTTGTTGTTGGAAAAGAGAATCACCAAAGCTGATTTGTTGCACGGCAGATATCTTTTGGTTCAGAAAGGAAAGAAGAACTATTATCTTATCATCGCTGGATAGGTTATGAAGCAGGGGGCATCATTTTTTATCGCTTCTGTCGCTCTTGTAATAGTGCTGTTTAATTCCTGTGGATTAAAACCTTTTCCTTGCTATATTACAAATGTCCCCATGGATAGTATTCATGTTAACCAAGAAGTGAGTTTCGATGCTACTTGTAGCGATTCGGGGAAAGAATTCTATTGGGAGTTCAACACTCCTTCTGATACTTCCACCTATATCCAGAAAATTGTAACCCGTTCCTTCGATAGCGCAGGAACCGTTGAGATATTCCTTCTGGTAATAAATGGAGGCAAGCAAGCATCCAAGAAGGATTATATCACTATCCTTCCCTAAATCTACGTGGAATAGCGCCGACGCTCTTCTCTGGTTTATTTTAACTCTAACACCGTTTATTCCACAGACTCGCTAAATCGCTACAACGATAAATTCCGTCCGACGATTTTTGGCTTTGCCTTCTGCTGTTGAATTAGACGCAATGGGACGTGATGAGGCATAGCCTTTGTAGCTAATTCGCGATGCCTCAACGCCTTTGCTGACCAGATATTCAAATACTTGCTTGGCCCGGTTCTGCGACAGTGTTTTGTTCTTTTCTTCTATGCCGCTATTATCGGTATGACCGCTGATTTCAATTTTCAATTCTGGATTTTTCTCCAATAATTTAATCATGACTCCCATTTCGGTTTTCGATTCAGGTTTCAATTCATATTTTTCAGGTTCAAAGAAGATATTGTTTAGCACTACCACTTGGCCCACTTTAATTTTCAGCAGTGGTATATCCACATCAAAGGGTTTTCCTCCCTTCACATTTTTCAAGGAAATATTGTGTGAATAGAAAAGATAGCCGTCTTTCAGCACTTCCACTGCATAATCTTTTCCGGCAGGAAGGGTGGAGAGAAAAGTTCCGTTCACCTTATCGGAGGATAGAGTAGTATACAAGTTTCCGGTTTCAAGGTCATAAATCTGTATATTGGCTGACACTGGTTCTCTGCTTTCATCATCGAATACGTTGCCACGAATGTAAGAGGTAAAGCTCGGGCGGAAGTCACTGGAAAGTTCAAAGCTGTATAGGTCTTTTTGCCCATAACTGTCTTTTTGTTCCGAGGCATAGTACGCCCTGCTGCCGTCCGTAGTAATATGAATACCCAGTTCATCGCCTGCTGTATTAATCGGATAGCCCAAATTTACCGGTTGACCACAAGTACCATCAGCTTGTTTTCGACTCATAAAAATATCGAAGTTTCCCATGCCAGGCCAGCCATTAGAAGAGAAATAGAGCGTTTGACCATCGGGATGAATAAAAGAACGCATTTCATCGAACATGATATTGATTGATTCCCCCAGATTCTCGGGTTGGCTCCAACCAGTTTTGTTTTCATAATGGCTTACATATATATCGCTTCCTCCTTGTCCACCTGCGCGCACAGAGGCAAAATATAATGTTCTTCCATCGGAACTGATGCAGGGCTGGGCATCCCAGCCGGGGCTGTTGATCGGCGGACCCATATTGTTAGCGCGCTCCCAAGTCTCACCGGTCTTTCGGGTCATATAGATATCGGCTCTGCCTTCTCCATCTTTGCGATCTGCACTGGTAAAGAACAGGTATTTGCCACTGGGAGAAATACTCTGTGCGCCTTCTACATAGTTTTCAGTGTTAATGGCGGATATTGGATTGGCCTGAGAAAATATTCCATGTTCATTCTTCGAAACATACAAATCTTCATCTTGATATCTTCCTGAACCGGTATGGCGGGTGAAATACAGATACGCTTCGTCGGCGGTGAGCGAAGGCATACTTTCATCGTTTGATGTATTGACGCCGGGTCCAAGGTTCACAGGTTTAAAATCCAAAGGGTGCTTTATCGCTTCGGCGGCGAAACCACAATCCAACAACATTTTGTCAGCCATGATTTTGTTTTGAGCCGGAATTTTTGGTGTTTGTAAATAGGTATTTAGCAATTCTTTTGCCTGTGCATAATCGCTCATATTGAAATGGCATTTAGCAAGTTGAAAGTCCACATCACTTAGATAGTTTGCCTGTAAAGTCTTAACCGTTTGGTATGCTTGAAAGGCTTTTTCATATTGATTCAGATACTCCAAATTTATTTGACCTATCAGCAACCAGGCGTCTATGAATGTAGGTTTCTCTTGAACCGCAAGGCGCAACAAGGAGTCGGCCTGTTCGAGTTTGCCAAAGGCATAGCTGTTATCGCCCCTCTCATAAAATTCTTTTGCGTTTCCTCGCACGGTTTCCTTTGTAATCACCTGAGCCATGGTGAAAGCAGGCATAAGAAATACGATATAAAAAATTATTCGGTTCAACTTCATGCGTTTGATTTAAGGCACCAACATGTATTTATGTATCTGCAAAGATATTTCCCAAACTTGATGTTGTTTCACATATTCAACGATTATTGGCAACATTTCCTTTTCAACACTCCACTCCGGCTGAAAAAAAAGCTTGCAATCTTTGTTTACTTTTCTTGCATGTTCTTCGCCGAAACGCAAATCATTTCGGTGAGCTACAATTACTTTCAGTTCATCTGCAACATTCAAGCATTTTTCTAATGGCAATTTGAATCTTTTAGGTGACATACAAATCCAGTCCCAGTTACCACTAATTGGATAAGCACCTGAAGTTTCCAGATGAGCTCTAATTTGATTGGCTTGAAGTTGGCTTGTCAATTCTGTTAAATCATACATCATGGGTTCCCCACCGGTGATCACACATATTTGTGAGCCGGAACGCGTCACTTCATTGATGATCTCTTCTACAGTCCAAAGTGGATGCTTTTCGGAAAGCCAGCTTTCCTTTACATCACACCAGGAGCAGCCTATATCACAGCCGCCTAGTCGCACGAAATACGCTGCTTTCCCCTGATAAAAACCCTCCCCCTGAATGGTGTAGAAGTGCTCCATAACGGGAAGAAGGTTGGGAGATTTATTGCTTAATTGCATAAAACAATAATTAGAGCGATCGGTAACAGGAAAGAGCTACGGTGTTTTCTCATGTAGTTCAAAGACTTCCTTATCAAATAGGGCATGAGCTAAATCCAAGCGATTATGTTCTACCGGTATGATGATGGTAGTAAATTCGTTATCGTCGCCATAATAAAAAGTCATTTTTATTGAAAAATCTTTAATGTCAGCTGAGGTGAAGTGCTCATCTGCTTTCATCAAGATAATGGTTTTGCCATTATCTATGGCCGTGGTAGCACCTTCAACAGCTTCAAATATCATATCGGGGGTAGCGTGCTGTATTCTATTAGCCACTTTTGAGCGTTTTAACTTAACCATGATCTGGTTAATCTTGCTCTGCCCATCAGAATACATTAAAATACCCAATAGGTTTTCCTCTTGCATCTGTTGAATGGGTTCGGAAGTGGCATCCAACGAGGTAAAACCCACAAAATATTTGTCTTTTACGTTGGGAATAACCACTTTTAATTCTCCGTAAGAGCAACTAAATATTTCCTCACCAGTCGTCAGGCTAAACCGTTTGAAATAATCTTCTTCCTGCCCAACACCTTCATGAATTGCCAACAAGGTATTGTCAGTAAATTGCAAATCAGTGGCTGCAAATTTTGCTTCCCAATGCAACGGCTCCGCAGCGTTCACGCTCTTCGCTGAAATTTCGTAAACCTTGTGCTTGTTGATGGAATCAGCAAAACACAATTCCGTTTTTTTTATCTTCAGCAACAGAGGGATTTTAATCCTGCGGTTGTAAACGTTTATTACCTCATAGTTAGTGTTGCTCTGTTGAATGCATACCCTTCCGTTTTCATCAAATACACGAACCGAAGATGACCCTGTGTCTATATATGTTTCTTTTCCAGAAATAGCCGCGGTATCGCTTTGGGGTTTTTTGCTTGAATTTCTACATGATGAAACAAAGAATAAGGTGATAAGAAACAGAGAACAGAACACCAGAAATATGGTCTTATGCTGAACATGGCAATTCGGATTTCCCCCTTTAAGTAAGGAGAATTTTCGGTCTTTTGATTTAGGATTGCTGATTTTGTCAAAATTCATGTTTAGCGGCTTTTAACGTGTTGAGTAATAAAGATACTACGGTCATCGGACCTACCCCACCGGGTACGGGTGATATAACCCGGCATTTAAGCGCAACCTCATCAAAACAAACATCTCCTTTCAATCTCCATCCGTTTTTTGCCGTGGGATCGCCCACCCGAGTAGTTCCTACGTCAATTACTACTGCTCCTTCCTTTACCATATCGGCAGTTAGGAAGCCAGGTTTACCGAGGGCTGCAATAATAATATCTGCCTGAACCGTAACCTCTTTGATATTCTTGGTCTTAGAGTGACAGATAGTAACTGTGGCATTTCCCGTCTTACCCGAACCACTCATCAAGATACTCATTGGCCTGCCTACAATATTACTTCTGCCAATAATCACACAATGCTTTCCAGAAGTTTCGATATCATAGCGTTCAAGCAATTTGGTAATACCAAGAGGAGTGGCAGACACATAAGCAGGCATCCCCAGAGTGACTTTACCCACATTCTCAGGATGAAAGCCATCTACATCCTTGCCAGGATGAATACTCATAATAATTTGGTCCGTATCAATATGTTTCGGTAGCGGTAGTTGAACAATGAACCCGTCAATATCCGGATGGTCATTTAGCTTTCTGACTTCTTCAAGTAAGGATGGTTGTGATATAGATTTATCAAAGCGAAGTAGGGTGGATTTAAATCCAACTTCTTCGCAGGATTTCATTTTTTTTCGACGTAGGTTAGGCTGCCTCCGTCATCACCAACCAGAATGGTAGCCAGATGTGGTACTTTGCCTCCGTTTGCTTTTATCTTTTGAACTTCTTGGCGAATTTCAGCTTTAATTTCTTCCGAAATCTTTTTTCCGTTCAACAATAACATCTCTCTTTTGTGTTTAAAATTAAGGGGGTAAAGGAAAAATTTTTATAAAGGAAATCTGGGGAAAATTGCCAACAGATTAAAATGGAAGAACAATGAATAGTAGATATGAGAACTATATAGCTCTAGAACCTGACATTAGGCTTTTTTCA
Source organism: Bacteroidota bacterium (assembly GCA_016722375.1). NCBI lineage: Bacteria > Pseudomonadati > Bacteroidota > Bacteroidota bacterium. The sequence continues at coordinate 106,276 of JADKJG010000004.1, forward strand.
TTCGCTCTTTTATCTCTGTCAGTTTTTGTTTGGTGTGTTGAGCAAAGTCTCCCTGCATTATCCAGCTATAATATCCCGGATCAGTTTTCAAAACATCCACGACAGGTCTTCCCTTGTATTTGCCAAAATTAAAAACCGCTTTTCCTCCTGAAAAAATAAACCGTCTTCCACTGTCAATAAAGCGTTCCTCATTGGAAAAGTCATGAAGAAACTGTATATCTGGTTTTAGCTCGGTATTATATCGTTCAAGTTGCGCTAAAAATACTTCATAAGTAGCAGTTGTATCTGCTTCAGCGCTATGAGCATTATCTAGATTTTTTTCGCAGTAAAACTGGTAGGCTGCTTCGAGCGTACGTTTTTCAAAATGGGTGTATATTCGATGGACATCAATTAATGCTCGGTTATCAATACTAAAACTAAACCCAGCCCGAATGAATTCTTCCATCAGCATTGGAACGTCGAACCGGTTGGAATTGAATCCTGCAAGGTCTGCTGGGTCCATCAGGTCAAAAATTTCTTTTGCGGCCTCCTTAAAAGTTGGACAAGTGATAATGTCTTCATCGTATATCCCGTGAATTTTAGAAGCTTCGATTGGAATGGGAATTGTAGGATTAATCCTAATTGTTTTGCTGGATTTACTTCCATCGGGGTTCAATAACAAAATACTGATTTCCACTATGCGGTCCTTGGCAAAGTCAACTCCTGTGGACTCAATATCAAAAAAAGCTAATGGTCGCTTCAGGTTTAGCTTCGAAGTGGCAGCGCCGAAAAGATTTAGTTGGTCAGGCATTTTTAGATTAATAATGTATTGTTTAGAAAATTTGAGATACTGGTCAATTCAGAATGACTGAAAATAAGGTTTTAATATCCATCCCACCAAAATGACCTGAGGACATCAGTAACAAGTTTTTATTTTTCCAGTTTTGCTTTTGGAGAAACTCTGCCAGCGATTCGGGAGCGGTGAAAATATTTAAATGTGGGTTATTGAAGGATTTCCTAACAAAATCATCATTTAGGATTGGCATTTTCTTTAGTTCAAATGTTTCCCGGTCATAAAACACCACCGGAATATCAGCTTCGTTCATGGCATCTTTATATTGACTTAAAAACTCACGGTTTAAACTGCTAAACGTGTGAAGTTCCATTACGGCCAACAATTGTTTTCCTGCAAATTGTTGTTTAACCGCCTTGATAGTGGCTTTAAGTTTAGACGGGGAGTGTGCGAAATCCTTATAAATAACCGTGTGTGCATTTTTGCCAGCAAGTTGTAGTCGGTTTTCTGCTCCTTCAAAGGAAGAGATAGACTGGTAAAATGCCATGTCCGTTACGCCCAACTGATTACAAACAATTTTAGCGCCAGCAATATTCTGAAGGTTATGGTCACCAAATACCTTTAAAGCAAATTCGCCAGTAGGAGTAGAAAGAAAAGAAGTATCGCCGCGAATGATATTGGGATGCGTGTGATATGGAATTGTAGCTGCCTTCCCCGGGTAATTCTTGAAAATATTTTTCAATTCTGCGTCTTCAGCAAACCAAGTGATAACCCCACCTTCTTCAAGGCTTAAACCGAATTTTCTGAATTGATTAACATATTCTCCGTAATCTGGGAAAACGTTGACATGATCCCAGGCCACACCACTGATCAGTGCAATATGCGGTTTGTAAAACATAAATTTAGATTCCGGATGAATAGGGGATGCTAAATATTCATCGCCCTCCAGAATGATTAACGGGGCCGATTCAGTAATCTTTACTCCCGTATCAAATCCTTTCACTTTTGCACCGACCATGTAGTCAAAATCATAGGCACATTCTTTCAACACGTGCATCACCATAGAGGTTATCGTTGTCTTTCCATGGCTCCCTGCGATTACTACCCTCTTCTTTTCCTTGGAGACCTCATAAAGATATTCAGGAAAGGAATAAATTTTCAAACCTAATTCTTGAGCCTTCAATAATTCAGGGTTATCAGCACGTGCGTGCATTCCCAGTATAACAGCGTCCAAGTTCCTAGTAATTTTATCCGGGAAAAAGCCAACTTGAGCGGGTAAAATTGATTCAGATTTGAGATTGGTTTTAGCCGGGTCTACAATTTTATCGTCTGAGCCGGTAACATTATTACCCTTCCTGCGTAAAACTATAGCAAGGTTGTGCATCACCGCCCCGCCTATTGCTATAAAATGAATATTCACGGATTCTTTATTTGTACATAAGTTAACAAAATATTTCTGGTACCTTTGCGTTTATAAATCAAAAGTAAACTTCTATGAAAACTGTCATGAAAAAAATTGTGGTTGTAGGTGCTTTGTTCATATTTATATTTGGATTTACTGCCTGTTCCAAGCAAACATGCCCAACCTATTCAAAGGTTACCTTTAGCCAAATTGAAGAAAGGGTTTAGAAGGTTCGTTTCATCAAGGAAGACCAGTTCAGCCTGCTTGTTTTCATTATGAAATTTTAGATCGCTAAATGACTACAATCATTGTCTATCCTTAGTTAGTCAGCAGAGTTTTATTACTTTTGTTGAACTCTGCTTCCTGACACTAGTACAACTAATATTGGTTTAAATTATTTACTGCTCTGATTATGAGGGCTAACGTTAGTCTATTAACCATTCAGAAATTCGTTTCTCTACTGGATGATTTTCATTTTGAAGTGTTTATCGGTCATTTGGCTGATCTCAAAGCTGTACTCCCTGAGAAACTGGTAAAGTCCATTCGCAAAAAGCTTCCAGATTTCCATACACCGGCAGAGTTATGTACAGTTATGTATGGCAACAATCAAACTATAGAGAAGCGGAATTTTAATCAACTAACCGCGCACACTTTTCGCCTTTCGGCCTATTTATCAAGAAACTACCCTTCCTACCTCCTACACAACATATCTTTAATCGAACAGCTCATTAACAAAGGACAACTGATTGAAGCTCAGATAGTTGCAGACAACTTATTGGATATATCGGGATTAGTAGAAGATTTTCATTGTGAAATCCGTGTTCTTAAAATCTTAGCACAGCAGGCCTTTTTAACGAAAGATATTGCCATAGGGTTTCAACTAAATTCGCGTTTAAAAAAGGCCTATGAAAACGAGGCAAACTATCAACAGATAATTTTATCGCTGCGCAAAACATTTTATCAGCCAGACTCAGGCCATAAGCCTGAGAACCTGAAGAATTTAATTCTGTTCTACAAGAAGTTCCAGAATGATGTGTCCGCTTCTATCCGCATTGTAAGCAAATACGCGCACATCTATTCTTTATACTATTACAACCCGGGTATGTTTGACAAAGCTCAGGATTTGATTCTTATCAAATCACTTGAAAAAGACCTACGGGATAGTAGTTATGTGGTTTTTCATTTCCTCCTTGATATCAAAGGGGTGCTGGGCTTTCTAGTACTTAATTCTTCTCTCATCAAATCTGGATCAAAGGAAGGAGAAAAATTCCTGCAAGAACTTCATAAGCATTTTGATTCTATATTGTTTTGGAAGCATTTTCTCAATGTGCCACTCATGTTTCTTATAGCCATTCGTGCTTCAGAATTTCTATCTCGGTATCACTTCCAGATTCATAGGGTTGACTATCATGATGTCATACGTCCTAAGGATCTTGCAACCATAGAATCGTTAATCACAAAAACTGGAGAGGTGCTGCAGAAGTACAGCGGAGGGGCCATTTATAAAAATGATATAATCAGCCTCCGGATGTTATACGGGAGTTTATTGATTTTTTCAGGGGGTAAAAATGTTTCTAGGGGGATTAAAGAGTTAGAGTCGCTCCTTCTCTCATATCAACAAATCAATCTCTCGGGTAGTACGGATAGCGTATTTCTGAGTCTGATGGTAGGGTATTTTTCAATAGGGAATTATGAGAAATGTAACGAGACTTTTAGGCGGTATCAAAAAACCATAAAGAACAAACCAATCTACGAGGGCAATGACATTAGTATTCATACCTACTATTATCTTGCAAAATGGTTAAGTACTCAGAGTGTACAGTATCTAAAAAAATTAGAGGATAATTATAAGCGCACCTCAAAGGATGAAGGTCCACGGAGAGCTATGGATGCCTTGATTTCTTATTTTAAAGTGCCGGTTCGTCTAAAGCGATAGCTTCAGCTGTCATTTTCCTGCCTTTCGTTTCGTTTCCAGAAAACAATCTGTGTTATAACTCATTTATTCTTTCAAAATAATGAAATAATAGTGGTTTGGGTATTGACAAAAGTATAGGTCACCCATATCTTATCGGTGAGCAGTACAATCCAAATTGAGTAGATGGTTTGGATCAAGCACTTAGTTCAAGTGACTTGTCGTACTGCTGATAACATATTTAAAAGCCAATATGCGCAGGATAAGAATTAGTCAAAGGGTTACCACAAGGGATAGCAACTCCCTGAATCGCTATTTAAAAGAAATTGGTGATATCGAAGTCCTTTCCTGTGAGGAGGAAATTGCTCTTTTAAAAAGGATAAGAGTTGGTGATACGAATGCCTTAGAGCATTTTACAAGAGCCAATCTCCGATTTGTGGTTGCGGTAGCTAAACAATATCAGAATAATGGTATGAGTTTACCCGATTTAATTTGTGAAGGGAATTTAGGCCTGCTGAAGGCTACGGAACGATTTGATGAAACTAGAGGATTCAAATTTATATCTTATGCCATTTGGTGGGTTCAGCAGTGCATAATGAAGGCGCTATCAGAACATTCGAGGATTATCAGGCTTCCTCAAAATCAGCTAGGGTCACTCAACAAAATAAAAAATGCATTTGCCATGCTTGAGCAGGAATTTGAGCGAGAGCCCAGTTGCGAAGAATTGTCACGTATTTTAGAAGTAGATACCAATGAAATACATCTTCTGATTGAATTGGATAAAAACCAGGTTTCAGTAGATGCCCCTATTTCTCTAGATGCTGACGGTTCTTGGTTAGATGTGTTGGAGAATAAAGATGCTGAACCGACGGACTATGAGATTGTTCATAACGAATCATTGCGAGAGGAGTTACATAGTTCGCTTTCTTTACTTACCGAAAAACAAGCGCAGGTTATTAAACTCTATTTTGGCATTGGGGAACAAGAGCCGTTAAATTTACAAGAGATAGGACAAAGAATGAAGGTCTCTAATGAACGAGTAAGACAACTAAAAACTGCGGCACTAAAACGTCTACGTCAAACTACTCGTTCAAAAATACTGAAAGATTATTTTGGCAAACCATAGTTCGCTATAAGCCATCATTCATTCCACCAGGGCTATAAGTTCCCATGACAAAAATAAATTTGTCTTATCGTCGGATTCTGGATAACTTTGAAACGTCAAGAGAATAACTTGCTATTGTTTCAAATTTCTAATTCCTTTTTATGCCACATTATGTAACGAGAGGCAAAGTGCCTCACAAACGCCATACTCAGTTTCCCAAACCCAAAGGAGGGCTTTATAGCGAAGAGTTGGTTTCGACCGAAGGATTTTCCAGTGTTTACTCACTTATATACCACTGCTATCCACCTACCATGGTGAAGAAAATTGATGATCCGATAGATGTGAGTCCAAAGGTCGCTATGAAGAAAAGTTTGCAGAACCGTTGCTATAATGGTTTCCAGGTGGCGGCTCAAGATGATTTTCTAAAATCCAGAGTTCCGGTGTTGGTCAATAATGATTGCCACATCATATTGTCTGCCCCGCGCAAATCCACTAAAGGCTACTTCTATAAAAACAGTGATGCCTGTGAATTGATTTTTGTCCACGAAGGAACCGGGACGCTGAAAAGTATTTATGGCGATTTGAAATTCAGTTACGGAGATTATATCAACATCCCTCGCGGAACCATTTACCAAATTGAATTTGATACTAAGGCTAATCGCCTGTTGATTGTAGAGTCTTTCTCCCCCTTGGCTTATCCCAAACGTTATCGCAATGAATTTGGACAATTATTAGAGCATTCTCCATACTGCGAACGCGATATCCGCGCCCCCAAAAATCTTGAGACTATTGATAAGAAAGGTGATTTTCTAGTTTATATAAAAAAACAGGGGCAATTGTGGCCCTACCACTATGCTGCGCATCCTTTCGATGCTATAGGATGGGATGGGCAACATTATCCATACATCTTTTCCATTCATGACTTTGAACCGATTACCGGCCGATTGCATCAGCCGCCACCAATTCATCAAACTTTTGAAGCCCACAACTTGGTGATCTGCTCTTTTGTCCCTCGTCTTTATGATTATCATCCTAAGGCAATCCCTGCTCCATATCATCACAGCAATGTGGATAGCGACGAAGTACTCTATTATGTTGATGGCGACTTCATGAGCCGCAAACATGTAGAGCGCGGAATGATTACTCTGCATCCTATTGGAATTCCCCACGGTCCGCATCCCGGAACGGTGGAAAAAAGCATCGGGGCAAAGGAGACTAAAGAGTTAGCCGTCATGGTAGATACTTTTAACCCTTTATGGATTACCGAAGAGGCCTTGAAAATTGAAAGTCCGGACTATTATAAGAGTTGGATAGACTAAATGTCGCGCAAGCATTTAATTATTGAAGTTTTAGAAATGAGAAAGATGGAACAATTAGAAGACTTAGACTGCCGTAAAGCGGTAAGAAAGTTGGTGAACTGTTCCTGTGGTTTGCTTGTGCTGCGACCATTGTCAAAAGACTATACTATCAAAGATCAACTAAAACGGACAGCACTTTCCACCATGAATAATATCGCTGAAAGGCCTAGGAGATATAGTGATAGTAGTGCTATTCGCCATCTCGAAATATCTTTTACATCAAGACAAGAAGACCGGAGCATTTTATAACCAATTACTTAAACACAGCTATATCATGGAAACAGCAACAAAAAAAAGCAAACAAACCCCTATAGTTGAAGATTTCCTTCCGCTTAACGGTACCGACCACATTGAATTCTATTGCGGCAATGCCAAACAATCTGCCTATTATTATCAAGCAGCTTGGGGCTATGAACTGGTAGCTTATGCGGGGCCAGAAACCGGGTTGCGTGATCGTGCCAGCTATGTACTGCAACAAGATAAAATCCGGATCGTACTCACCTCCGGTATGCACCCCGAAAGCGAAATCAATAAACATTATCTAAAACACGGTGACGGTATCAAGGTACTAGCCTTGTGGGTGGATGATGCGCGTAAGAGTTATGAAGAGACAACGAAGCGCGGCGGTATAGGGATCATGGAACCAACTGTACTGAAGGATGAATTCGGTGAGGTGGTGATTTCGGCTATTAAAACCTATGGAGAAACCATCCACAAGTTTGTGGAACGTAAAAATTATAAGGGAGCATTTCTACCTGGCTATCAGCCAAAGAAATCTAACTTTCCTGTTAAAGGAGTAGGTTTGAAATATGTGGACCACTGTGTTGGCAACGTGGAACTGGGCAAGATGAATGAATGGGTAAAGTTCTATGAACAGGTGATGGGTTTTAAACTTCTTATCACCTTTGATGACAAAGATATTTCTACCGAATACACTGCCCTGATGAGCAAAGTAGTGAGCAACGGCAACGGGTACGTCAAATTCCCCATCAATGAACCGGCAAATGGAAAAAAGAAATCACAGATTGAGGAATACATCGAGTTTTATCACGGTGCTGGTGTACAACACATTGCCGTTGCCACAGATGATATAATAGCAACAGTTACTGAACTGAGAGCGCGGGGAGTAGAGTTTCTTTATGTTCCCGAAACCTATTATGACGAGGTGTGGAGTAGAGTCGGCGAAATCAATGAAGACCATCAGGCGATTAAAAAACTCAATATACTCATTGATCGTGACGAAGAAGGTTACCTCCTTCAACTATTCACTAAACCTGTTCAGGACCGACCTACGGTATTCTTCGAAATCATTCAGCGCTGCGGTGCCAAGAGTTTTGGCAAAGGAAATTTCAAAGCGCTGTTTGAAGCGATTGAGAGAGAGCAGGATCTACGGGGTAATTTATAGATTTTGAAGGGTTTATGTACGAAGGCATGGATAGTTACATCCCGTCCCAATCTCTTTCGACGTTGTGCATGTCGGCAATCTTCTGCCAGTCGCCATTGGCGGCGGCCGTGATGGCGGTGCGCAGTTGATTATTCTTTGGGGTCATATCCGCGAGGGTCACGTTGGGGGTGACAAAGGTGCCGGGGTTGGCCGCAATCTTCGCAATGTTACTATCTCCCAGCGCCACTTTCTCTGTGGCAGATTTTTTAAAAATTTAAGTGCTACCCTTACTCTTCTCATGTTGTTTAGGTTTTAATGGTTAAAAAATAATGGTGCATTGATTTTCGGAAATAAAAGGACCGGAAGGGGCATTTGCATAGCCTGTTTTCCTATAGGAAAAATACTTTTTCCTATTTGCTTGACTCGTTTTCCTATAGGGAAAACCCCTTTTCCCTATTAGCTTGCCCTGTTTTCCTATAGGAAAAACACTTTTTCTAATTAGCTTGTCCTGATTCCTATAGGAAAAAAGCTTTTTCCAATTAGCTTGTCCTCTTTTCCTATAGGAAAAACACTTTTTCTAATTAGCTTGTCCTGATTCCTATAGGGAAAACACTTTTTCCAATTAGCTTTTGAGGCCGGAATTGCTGAAAAAGGCTGATTTTGGTTCATTTTCGGGTTTTTTCGGGCTTTTGAGCGCTTTCAACCCAAATGACGCAATAGAAAAAAGGGGTATTTTTTCAGCTTAAAATCCTAATGCGTAGAGCGTTAGAGAAAGTAGCCTATGGAATTCGATGTATCCTTAACTAACAAAGAGATTGCGCCTGTTTGCCGAAGATGAAACCTGTCGAAACTATCGCTATTCTACCTATGTTACCAATCTCGAGTTTGCTCCCGCAGAAGTGTGGCGGATGTACCGTGGCAGAGGGGATGCGGAAAACAGAATTAAGGAACTGAAACAAGACTTTGGTTTTGACAGCTTTAACTTAAATGGATTTTACCCAACCGAAGCCGCACTGACTTTTGCCATGATTGCTTATAATCTAATGTCGCTTTTTAGAACCTTTGCCATTGGAGCATATTTTGAAAAGCAAAATGGTAAACTCGACCTAAATAAAAAACGAAGAAAATGGTTTTCCTGTTTATGGAATTATCCACTTAAAATTCCTTTTCATTTTTCTAATCCGTAATCTGGGATAAACAAGAACAGAGGTGCTATAAAAAAGCGAAACGCCTTGAGAATCAAGGCGTTTCGGCTTTTCTAAGTTGGCCCAGCAGGACAGCAGAAAGGCGAGGAGTTTTCACATCGCTGTATATAGAGTTGTGTAATGAGGCCGCGAAACGCTTGCCGGCCTTGCTCCCCGGCCTCCATTAAATACATAAAGTGAGGAAAGCCATGTGCAACGATGGTGAATCCTGTGGAAAAAAGTGTATGTAAAGAGTGTGTGTAGGTGGTAGTTGGCAGACAGCATATTCTATGGGCTAAACGGGCGTCGCAGGAACCACAAATCGGATTACGAAAACAGATGTTCTAGGTTATAACACACAAAATAATTAACAAATTTTTTTTATTAAGAATGAATCGTAGGTTTGAATCACAATTAGCGGATTTGCACACGAACACGTCGCAAATAATTTGACATAAAAAATGAACCCCTTCCGCTAATAAAGCCGGAAGAAATTTATTGGACGAAATAGAAAATGCCACCAATGGTGCGGCATTGAAAACATATCTTTCAGGCTTAGCTCCGAACCTGAGCCAGGAGGTTTTAGAGAGTAGCATTCAAAGTATGTCGTTGCTGGGCAGCATTGGTGTTTATCGAATTTTACGTGATAATGCGGAAGCGGTGAACGATAGTGTAATCAGCCGATTTATAGTTAAGTATAACGAACTTTACACGGAAATGCCTGAATATATGATTGATAGCATTAGGATGCGGATGGACAGCCTGACCTACAGAACGTTTTTGTATGATACGCTCAGCTTTCACTCCGAAGCTAAAGATTATGCGGCTTTCAACGCCCTGAGTTTAATCGTGAAGGATACCGGCGATTTGGATATGAATTTGTACCGCCAATGGTTGGACAGCCTAGGCGGTTCGTGGGCGAAGTGTGAAAAAATAAATAGCTATCTGCATGAAGGGAAGCTGGATACCGTTATCCAGTTGTTAGACAGCACTGCTTTGCAAATCAGCGGTGAACATGACAGTATTTCCTTTTCCAGTTTCAAAAATTACTTGGTGGATATGATTGATTGGTTGACGGAGGACTCTTCCGTCATGCGAATGTCAGCAACGCATATCGAAGCGCTGAATGAACACGCGCAGGCAGATGATTACCTTCCCGGCTCTGCATTAGCGAGAAATTTGTTAAATTTCTTTACTGATAGCAGTTACTTTACTCCGATAAGATTACCGGACGAGGTATTACCATTCATGGGTAAAAGGGATATGAATGAATCGGCACAAAATCCGAATCCTTATGTGGTAAAGTCTTTGGAACAAGAAGATGTACCAATGTTAAAAATTTACCCTAATCCCGCAACTGAAATGGTTAATATTGAAATGAATCCGGTTTGTGAGGGTTGTACTGTTGAAATTATTGATGTATTTGGCAGATTGCTTCTAAAGGAAATTATTGGAGAGCAATATAAGATTACAATTTCAACCAACGAATGGGCGACCGGCATGTATCTTGTCAAGATAATCCGCGAGGGCGAAAAAATAAAGGATGGAAAATTTAATGTTGCGAAGTGACAGTAGAAAGGTTTTGAAAGGAGCGCTATTGTTGCTATACCTTGTAATTTGCCTTGATGCTAATTCTCAATTATTTTCATCGGTCTATCAGAAAGATAGACCGGCTATGGTTTTTGACAATGTTGTAACTAACAATGATACGGTATACATTCTTGGACTTACAGCAAAAGCACAACCCGTCGGTTTTAATTTCCGATTACTTTTAGGAAAGGTACCGCTGTATGAACCAGATAGTTTAAATGCTGAAGTATTTATTGATTCCCAACCAGTAGATTATGCTGCCTGGTACAACTCTTTGTCGAGAGATAAAATTTCGAATGGCTATAGTGCTACCGGTTATATATACAGAGAGAGAGAGGGGGTCCTATTACTAACATTGGATGAGAATTTCAATCCAACTCTTCTTAAAGAGATTTTCAATACTGATACGTCTTTGCTTTCCTACAAAGGAATGAAAGTTTTAAGGTATGACAGTTCAACATTTTTCATAAGCGGAATTATTCAGCATGCTAATGGGAATAGCAATACTCTATTATTAAAGACGGATATTAGCGGAAACCTGATTTTTCAGAAAGAATTTGGAACGGGTACATGGTATGAATATGCCTCTAGTATGGCAAAGTTGAAAAATGGACGGATACTAATTGGCAGTAGCAAAAGCTATGAAAACCGACCTTATGCAGTATCACAGACATGGCTGTTAGAAGTAGATACAAATGGAGTTTTGAAGCGGCAATGGTTCGACCCAAATGACAGTACCTATGGCGCGTATAGTCTTAGGCAGACCAAGGATGGAGGTTATGTTTATGCTGCGCAAAAAGCGGAATGGCAAACGATAAACAATGCATTTTGCGTAGCTACCATCGTAAAAATGGATAGCGCATTTAATAAGCAGTGGACTTTTAGGGGGGGAGGAGTGACACCTGAAACCGGAATTTTTGATATAGAGGAATTAGAAGAGGGTACTTTTATCGCTTGTGGAAATACAAGTTATGCTCATCCTGACTCTACCATTACTAGCGGATGGATTATTAAATTATCCTCTACAGGAGAGATGATCTGGCAAAAGAATTATGAGGGCTTTGCCACGTATGGGGCAATTAATTATTTATATGACGTTGATGTATTGTCAGATGGTGGTTTTATAGCCTGCGGGGAAGCAAATGGAGATAATGGACAGTTTGGATGGCTACTGAAAGTGGATAGCAATGGGTGTGAAGTGGAGAATTGTGGGGTGGGAATAGACGAAGTAGTCAAGCCTGAAATTAGTGGGATAAAAGTATACCCGAATCCAGCCTCTACGGAAATAACACTTGATTACACATCTATTGATTGGGCTCAGCAAGGTGAGTTAAGCATTGTATTGATGAATAGTTTAGGTCAAATTATTCATCATGAAAAATTGCCGATGTATTCAGTCTTTCAGCGCATTGATGTTTCAAAGTTTCCGGTTGGCTTTTACCTCGCGCATATCAAGCGCAACAACACCACCATAGCAACTTCAAAATTTGCAAAGCAATAGTCCCAACATTACTCCCCTCTCGCTCCACACAACAACTTGCGTCCAAAAAGTATGGACGCCATCGAATTCATCCGCCGTTATCCGGTGTATCTAGCCCAACTCAAAAGAGTGGTGAAGCCGGAATACCACTTTATCATAACAACCCTTAGAGACCTCGACCCGCACGACATAGTAGAGCCACAGCACTACTTTAACAGCGAGGCAGAGGCAATCGGCCTAGTCTTCACCCTATTCCAGAAGAAATTAAAATCTCTACCTGACACTGGCAAAGATTCAAAAGAAGAACTGCAAACTAAGGTTGACGCCGCCAAGAACCTCCTCGCTGAGAATGGCATCCAATCAGTTGGGCTGTGGTGTATTGAAGATATAATAGACAAGGCTAACGAGTTGAAAATTCGTTGTAGCAAGCAAGATGCTCACGCTATATTGACCCGGATAGAGAAAGAATTCGATGCGGAGTTCGGAATAAACTGGCAAACGATTGAGAACCATATCCTGGAGTATTTCAAAAACAAGAAAGCATGAGGGCGGTCACAAATCAGATATTGCTGTTGCCGGTTTTGTCCGGTCAACGGTTTTGTGTTGTATCTGCCTGGCGCGGTGAACAGTCTGATGAAGTGAACGGCACCCAGCACGAAGACCTAAGAATCCGGCTTAAGGATCTTCACCTGAGTATAATTGAACTCAGGTGTACCTATTTTTATCTGAATCATGGGCAACCAATGGGTGCAGAAGAGAAATCCTTCTTCGTGCCGAAGGCAGACCTATATGAGATAATGCTAATCGCAGAGAAGTACCAGCAAACTTCCATCCTTTATAAAAGAGAAGGCAGGATAGAAATAGTTCAAGTGAAAGTAGGCCGGGTGTTGCATACCATCCCATTAAGGGAAGAGTATCAGACTGAAAATTTCAGGACGGCGTATATACATTATGTACTGAGCAGAAATCAAAATGTAGGTGAGATTACAGACATCAACATTGCTAAACTGCACCTGCCTACACGTCTGGAATCTCTGCTGCGTCTGAAGAATAAAGAAGATTTGTCCGCAACAGAGTGGATGGAATTGTTTTGATAAATACAATAAACATAAAAGATGGAAATCGCTATCAGCCATACCGACACCGGCTACAAAGTCTATGTAGAAGGTCTATCCTGGCAAACCTTGACCAAACAACTGCTGGATGAATCATTCAATATCTACTTACTATCCATCTACATCGACGGAAGATATACCGGATATGATGACAGAGTAAAAGTGAATGATGGTAAGCTTAGTTTTTGTAAACAGCATATCAGCATGAAAGAACTTCTGAGCTTTCTTTCCGAGTTAGAAGGCGAAGAAGTTTATGAAGTTCGGCTGGGTAACGGTCAGTTTTTTCTTGAAAGTTTGTATCCGGGTGCTTGGGTAGTGACTTTTCAGCAAAAGGAAGATGCCTGGGGATTCCTGGCAGGTATTCAGGAAGGTATGTCGGAATTCATTAATCCCCTGCTCACGTCCGGATTGCCTGTTAGCTCTGTTGCTTTAACTGATGATATTACAGGGGTACCTACATGGGAAAGGTTCGTTGATCGCCGTTATAACCGATGGCACGACAAAGTGGTAAGGGAATTTGAAGAAGGTGTCAAAAACGGGACCATTTCGTGTCCCGGTTGCAAGTGAACATACTACCGGCTTATCCGTTCACTTCCTTTTGCGCTCCTTTTCGCTCCTGGGCTCACTTTTTATCCAAAGAGGCTAAATAGCTTGACGGTTCACCGGCGTGTCCCAGGAGTGGTGTAATGAGCCAGTCCAGAAAATGTCTTCTAGCATTTTTTAGCAAGTTGTGGAACATCACTGCTTGGAAATTTAAGCGATACCAAACACGCCGACCACCTGTATTCTTCCGAGTTCTTCTTCTTTTCACAGCAGAGCAAAGAAGGTAAGCGGGTAATGCTCACCGGCGTGGGACGTAGCAGGTCAAAGTGCCATAAAATTGATTGACTTCAATCGCAGTTCATTTCGTTCAAGCTCTATCCGCTCAGTATCAAGAATTAACTTGCACTTAATTTTTATGGAGCTGGTCAAAGACATACAAATATTTTATTTCTGGGACGTCAACAGCGGGGAACTATCCCCTACATTTAACCGGATCAAGGAAGTATTTTCTAATACACAACTATTGAAGTTTAACTTCTTGGAGTATGATAAAGCATACAAGGAGGTTGAATCATTTCTGCGAAATCAGACGCTGGATGATCTCCAGACCGTTTTCATCGGTTCTGGTCTTGGTGGTTATTGGGCGAATTTATTTTGCTCTGTCTTTGGCATTCAGACGATTCTTATCAATCCCTCTCTGCGACCAAGCGATATTTCGATTAGAATTTATCCAAGAGTTGTATTCATCGGATTGCAGGATAAGGTGGTGAACTATCAGGAGACTAAAAAAGTGCTTGGAAACAATGCTCGGTTCATATTTCTGCCTTATGAAGGGCATGAGTTAAAGAATGTGCAACCGGTTCTCGATTTGATACCCAAGTTCGTTAATACGGTATCGGGATAGCGAATTTCAAATCGTTCATTTTCTAATGAAAGGCGGAACATCACTTCTTGGAAATGGAAGTGATGCCACTCACGGTGGCTATCTGGATTCTTCCGAGGCTTTCGCCTTTTCTCAATCCATTATAGCTACATCCAATCGCTAAAATTCGCAAGCGTAAGGAAAGTTTTCCATCACAGATTTCCCCTTTTCCACGGTTTCCCGCACTCTCGTGTTGTCATTATTTTCTAAACAAAAAACACAGCATGAAACTGGAAACAGCAGTAAAGAAGGTTGCAGAATTCCTTGCAAGCAATCCTGGCTCTACAAAAGAGGCCATAGGTAAAGCCACCAATGTAAAGGGTATCGAATTGACCAATGTTATAAAGCGCTTGCGAAAAGAAGAGCAGCTGGTCGAAGAATTTCCTGATGGGGAAGTGCCTACCTTCTCTATCAAAACCGAAGAGCAGACAGAAACTGTCACGAATGAAACCGAAATACCGGTTGAAGATGAGCAACTTCCTGCTAAGAAAGGCCGGAACAATGACAAGTATCAGTTCAACGGGAACAGCTATGGCAAGGGAAAACTTGTTCTTGAAGTAGTCAGGCAGTATGTGGCCGGACATCCTAAAACAACTTACAAGCAATTGAAGGAAATCTTCCCTGACACCCTGCTAACCCGCTTTGGTATTGCAAAGTCAGAAAATGAGGCTCGTTCACTTTCGGGTGCGAGAGAAAGGTACTTTTTCAGTGAGCTGCACCAAATCTTGCTAAAGGACAAAACAGTGGTGGTTGTGTGTAACCAGTTCACGGCTCAGAATATCCAGCCTTTCTTAAAAGCGGCCAAGGCCCTCGGGTTCAAAATCAAGTAGCATTCTTTTTTGTTGTCTCTCTCCATGGTTGAAACGGGCGCTCCAAAGGCGTCCGTTTTCATTTATAGCAGTTCTGCTCAGTTTTATGACTAGGCATTGAACGTGGGCTCCTAATGACGTCGCTGCATTCCCTGCTTCTGCATTTCTTTTTTAAGGTGTCCAGTTTTCCAGTTGATCCGATTCAATCATGTACACGAATTTGATTGAATACTGGCTGAGGATAAAAGGGGCCTATCACCTGTGTACCATGAACCCATTTGCAAGGATAAATGTCTTTTCCTAAGTTTGGGTCTATGACTTTAGAGAGATTAGCTTATACCCTGGCAAAAACATTAACGGAACCGGTGCGAGAATATTCTGATCTTGTATATACAGGTTTCATGGATTCTGTCGAAGTGCTCCGGGACGAATATCCGATAGATGAAGAATACAAAAAGGAGTTAATAAAGTTCGTCAAAGACAAATACACCTTGGTAGAAAAACATTGGCAGTACGGCTCTTTTGACACTGCCCGGTTCCTGAAAAAATACATCTTAAAGAGCTTCCATAGTTTAGGCCCTGATGGCGGAACATATTTTGAACATCCCCAGATTAGGGGCTTGATGAAGCTCTATGAAAATAAATTCGATGTCAATTATAAATTTGATTACAAGCCGGGGAAGAATTTCGGAAAAGTGCTTGTTGTAGCAACAGCGAGGAAAGGCAAAAAAGAGAAAGAAATTGCTTTTGCCTTTGAATACCTAAAGTCGGTCATGACAAATGCAGCATGGGTGCTGGCATATTTGAAATTCAGGGAGAATTTCAAGAACGAACTCGCTGAAGATAGCTCAAGTTCTATTGAGCCAGAAAACACGAAGCATGAATACAAGCCGGAAAATAGTTCTAATAGAATGAAGTGGCGTGTTGACCGAAAACATCTTGAATCCATTTTTGGAAAATTGGCAAGGCAAACGCTAACAGAAGATGGCAGATTAACGCTTGTTGCGAAACCGACAGAAATACAAAAGTTAATTGAACGAAATTTTGAATTCTCCGACACGAAACAAAAAGTGAATTATCCGGACAAGAATAGTCGCCTGATTTACAACGGGCAGATGGTATCTTTTCTCAGGTTATTATTTTATCTGTCTGAGAAGAAAATGAAAGGAAAAGACAAGCCGGCTTTCTCACCACCGGATTCCTGGATAATCAATTTTGTGTGCAGAAACTTCATGCGATATAACAAACAGGGAGTGGAAGAAGAGATTCCGGTTAAGTCGGTCAAAGATGAATGGCTAAGAATCAGACGCAAATTTGATAAAGCGGGAACTGAGAAGCAATATGACACGCTGCGCGCCGGAAACACAAATCACAACCTGCTGCATATTCTCGAACCGGAACTTTCCATTTTTGTATAAATCCTTCCCGATACGCGCCTGTCGCCTGTCGCACCTGTAGCCTACTTTTTTTGTCGCTCCCTTGCTTAAACTGTGTCGCAGTATTGTCGCTGTCTTGCGACAAAAGCGACAGTAGCATATCTCGAGCTTCACCGCTCAAAACAAAAAAGTTATGTCTAGCGAAAAAACAGAAATCACAGAGTATGGACTCGTAAACGTGGACGAGTTGACAAGAGCGAAAGACCATGAAACTACATTTCCCTACACGGACACAACCGAGTTCGAGGGCACCAATGATTCCTACAAAAAATTCAAGCGAATTTTTCCGGTAGTGTATGTTATTATGAATATCAACGACGTACCGGTAAAGGTCGTGGTTGATGGATGGAAGTACGTAGTGTTTGCTCGTGCAAATGGTATATCCGAGATATACGCCTGCGAGCTAACCGTCGAGAATCAGGAGGATTTGATTGCAATTATGATTCAGTTGCAGCGCACAAACCATCAATCCTACTTAGCGCTGTATTACATGATTGAGGCGCTTTGGGAAAAGCACTACCTTGGTAAGGGATACCGCAGTGACCTTCAGGAGAATGAGTTGGACAATCCGGTTGAAGGAGCAGATGGCAAGAAAGAAACAATCTACGACCGCATAGGAAGGGAGCTGAATCTTAAACCTCATAAGGTCAAATATCTCCGCAAGATTGGGCAGGTCAACAAGCGTCAGTTTATTCAAATGGATAGCGAGCGGCCCAGTTTGTATAAACTGTATAAAGCATGCGTCAGTGAGCAGAGCGGTGATGCTCCTGCATTACCTGCCTATAAAACGCCGGTTTATCACTCGAACGCAACTCCGGTGCCTGTCTTCACTACTCCGACACCCGAAGCGAATGTTGTAACCCACACGTCAAACAGCACCGGAACAAATAAAGTCCATGCGGATTCAGATCAGGCGAGCAGCACCAAGCGGGAAACGCCTATTGGAGGAATAATCAAACAGGACGGCGATTGCATTACCGTTCAGGCGATATGTCAGTGCTGCAGCAACCCAACTTTTTTAATCATTTCCAAAAGTCAACTACTATGAGTACACCTAATAACAAACCACTGAGGAAACGAATTATCGTCGTTTCACTTTTCTCTGGGATGGATTTGTTCTTATTGGGCATGGTCAAAGCAGGGATGCAGCCGGGATACGCTGTAGAAAAGAACTTCTACGCGTGCCTGATGCACAAAGGCGTATTCAAGCACCCCGACGGCACACCGGTAATGGAACCTTTTGTTATAATAACTAAGGAGGAGTACACATTCAAGAAGAACCACCGCGACAAGAACGGTAAGAAGGATATGGAAGATGAGGTGGGCCAGATCAATGGTGTTTATTACCGGACGAAGCTCATCCAGGAAATAAATGGAGGAACTATCCGGGCGGCCCTGGAGAAGAGGTATGGGAAGGACATCATCATCGTTGTCATAGGCGGCCCCCCTTGTCAGGATTTCACCAACCTTAACTCCGCCAAAAATACCGGCGAAGACAGCCGTAACCAATTAGTATTTGAGTTCCTGCGGATTGTGGAAGAGTTGAAGCCGGATGTAGCCCTGATGGAACAGGTTCCGGACTTTGGTCCCAGTGGAAAGTTCGAAGAGATATATAATTCCTTTCTTGAAGATACGTTCAAGCTACCCTATGAAATCATGGACTGCGAGATGTGTTCAATCCACTATCACGGTAGACAGCTTCGGTGGCGAAGGGTATTCCAGTTCGTTCATAAGAGTTACAACACCAAACCTGTATTCCCGAAACCAGAATTAAACAATACGGTATTGGTTAAGGACTTTCTGGACATTGACTACTTTGTGATGGGAGGTTACGACCGGGTGATGCGGCATCCAAACCAATACATGCTGACAGTGACATCCGGGAATCCTACGGACTTCTTTAAAGGTGAAATAAAACGACCACCAACTATAGATGAACTCCTGGATTGCTTTGATGTCCCACGGGGTGGTTATCCAATACCTGAAGGCATACCCTTTCAGCAGAAACGGAAAGCAATAGGTAATGGTGTATGTGTCAGTGTGGCCTATGCTTTGGGTAAGACGGTTATCAGTGAGGTATTGCGTCTAAAGCCAGATGGTGACGGTTATTTTATTCCTATCGATTCTTCGCCAGATAATCCAGACCTGATGCTGGTGGAGGTGCCACCAACGAATCCTGCACCGGATGGAGATACTGCTGTCGCTGATCCACTCGATGCCGCACCGGCAACCGACCCAACTCCTATTGAAGAGGAAGTCAAGGAAGAAACTACTCCTCCCACGGTGCTTCGTAACATCATAACGACAGACGCGAATCACAATAAGATTGAACCACCAAAAATCATCAGCAGCACGTCGCTAGAACAGATGCAGTTTCAGTCACTCAACTTTGATGGCCTTTGGAACGAATTCTTCGGTTATCCATCCATAAACTTCCATTGCCTTATTCACGGACTCTCCGGTCACGGTAAGAGCACCTTTGCAATTCAGTTCGCCAAATATCTCGCTGACTATTTCGGACGCGTCATTTATATCAGCGGCGAGGAAGGATTCTCCATGACGTTCAAAGACAAGTTTGTGAATAACGGCGCCGGGTCGGAGGCGCTTGACGTAGCCGACCTACGGAGCTATGATGATATAATCCAGCACGTGCCACGTTCCGCATACAACTTCATTTTCATCGATAGCCTTAATACGATGAAGATTGACGTGAACAAACTAAAGGAGTTACGCACCATGTTTGAAAATACCGCATGGGTCACCATTTCACAATCCACTAAGGGCGGAGAGATGAGGGGTTCCTACGAAATCGTACACGACTCGGATGTAGCTGTCAAAGTGACTAATGGAATGGCGGTTACTACCAAGAACCGGTTCAAACCTCTGGGCTCCAATTTTAGGGTGTTCAAACCGAATAACGATTCACAAAGTATCTTGGAAAGATACCACGACAATCCAGACGAGTCGCCTGGTACTCAACCGTCATCCGACAATGGAGTCAGAATATCGAATCTGAAAATTCAGTTAGACGACGCTCTGGCCGCCGAAAACTTTGAACTCGCAGCAAAGCTGAGGGATGAGATAAATCGCATAGAGGAGCAGAAATAAGTCAGTCGTGGGTGGGCGGGTATTCCACGACAATCTGCTTAAGCAAGTGTTTTGAGGAACCGGTATATCACCACCATCGCCCAGGTATCCAGTCCACAGTATTCGACGAGGTTCTTTCTTTCGGTTGACCAGTCTTTATCAGGTTCGGCCATCATCTTCATGAACAAGACACTGGCATCATCGCCGTTATTCACAGTAAGATTCTTATAACTGAGCTTAGGTGCGACCACCGGCAACACCTGCTTGATGCTATACGAGCCGCTGAATTTGTAATGATAGAACCACTTCTTGTAGAAAGGGAGGGCAAGGTCAATCAAGCGTTCAATTACCGCCTCAATTTGTGATTCATACTTTGGAAACAAAATTGACAGGTGCCGCAACTTGGAGCGCTCAAAGCCGACGTTCCAAACCAGAATTGTCCCATCTGTGCCTAAGTCGCGAAGCAGAGTAATCAAAAAGTCTTCCCTGAAATCTTTACCGGGTTCGGCAAGGTAAGCGCGGCTGACCGGTTCATAGTTTTTCGATTCAATGGTGTGAAGTGAATACTGAAAAGGCGTCTGTTCGTAAGGATTTGTACGCTGGAATTTCGGGACGGCGAACCGGATGGTCTCAAAATCAAGGAAGTGAATCGGGTAAACAATCTTGTCAAGAAACTCTCTCAGTGGTTCCTTGTTCAGGTATATCCCGCGATTGATATGCGCTTCAACCACATAGTTATATGGCGGCTTAAACTGCTTCCATTCCTTTACATCAGAAATCTTACGGACACCTGAGTGGTACTGCCGGAATCGTTCTTCCGTTTTTCTATAATAACCAAGATCCAGAATGGATTCATCCGGTACATCCTTCCAGCAATGTTCTTTGAAATCACAAGTCCAAGGGCTGGTACATTGTTTGCCTATGAGGGTTTCAGGGCAGTTACTACCGATCACTACGTTTTTTAGCTCGGCCACCATCTCGCTTATCTCGTCCTGCAAGGCCACCGCAAGTGGGTATACCGATTCAATCGTGAACAGCTTCTCAACTTCTATTTCACCGTGCCGTTCATATTCATTATTGAGGTGGATGATGGAAATATCCTTCAATTCAATCCCGCAATTAGTCATGACCCAAAATTGCAGTGCAGCGTCTGTGATATTGATGTCATGAACTCTAGTGGATGATTTTACCTCGTAGGCATACCATCCGTCTTCTTTCTTAACCAGTATATCCAGCGCCGCTAGAACGCCGTCGTACTGAAAAGCCGCCTCGTAAATCACGGGTGCACCTTCCGCCACTAACTTCACCGTCATTTCTATGGAAGGCTGATAGTTGTAGGGTGTGGCCGGACTTGCATCAACGCCACCGGGGAATAATTGATGCGCGAGTTCACCGACCTGATGTCCCTGATCGAAAATGAACTGCTTGCTTTCAGAAATAGCGGGAATTAGGTCCCTTCTGTTCTTGTAAAGCCATAGGCTCTTTTTACAAATACTACCGCGGATAAAGGTGGATTTAGAGAGGATGTGGTTCGTTTTATTGTGATTCATTGCATGAAAATAGAGATAAGAAAATTAGAAACCCTCATCAGGTAAAATCTATTTTATATTGCGTGTTCTTAGAATGAACGGATATAAAAGAGCAAAATTAGAGTTACAGAATAATTCGACACTGAGGTCACAATCGAACAGTTATTCAGCTTATTTATTGAATCGCCAAAAACGGAATTTGATATAATGAATTTACCATTTGATGGTATCCTACTGAAAGAACGTCGTGAATTAAGAGACTGGAACTCTTTCATGTTAAAATTTAGAAGGAGGTGATGCCTTTTTTTGCTTATGGTTTGAGATGCTAGTTGATAAATCTAAACTCAAGATTATTTCAGGTGAGAACCTTAATAAATATTTTCCAGCTCATTTATTGCCTTACCGCGACAAGGATGAATTTACAATGCCTTTGCCACATTTCTATAAGATGCAATTTTACTTTAGTTCCATTGAAACACTTATCGTTATAGGGTGGAAAGGTAATGAGGCATCGTTCGTCGAACAACTATTACAGCATGCTCGAAAGGTCAAAAAAGTAATTAAAGTTGACCCTGAGCCAGAATCTGTAAAGAAGAATCTCGTATCACTCATTTCAAGAGACTACGTTGTAACTAAAATTTATAATTCCTTTGAAAGTTTTGTGATGAGCAATTTTGAAAAAGACCTGAATTGATACTACTATGGACCGAGGTGTGAAATTTTCAGGTCATCCGGTTATATCCTATAAGGACATTTACGGGGAAATTGTGTCCGAGCAATTTGCAGATTTATTTAAAGATATTCCTACAAATGTTGTAATTGAAATTGTCTCAAACTTCATGGCTAAAATCCATACAGAAGAGACCAGTGCTATTCATCAAGAAGAAATAGTAAAAAACTGGATTGAAAGATTTCCAAACCAAGATAGGAATGAAATCTTGGAAAAATTATCAGAATTCGATTTCATTTTTTTCAACAACGTATCATCTCTATTTTTCATTGAACATGCGTTACTTAATTTTCAGCCCCACAGAGAAATTGATGACCTAACTCCTAAAGAAGAGTACCAGCTATTCCGAGCATATTTAAAAGCTACACAAGAATGGACGGAGGCTCAGCATGCTTCGATGAATGTGAAGGCAATCAAGGATACGGAGGATTTTATCAAACTTATACTACCTGCATATTTGCCTTACTATGAATTTCGAAAGTTCAAAACCTTTTGGATAGAGTTAGCTAAAGCGATTTATTTCTTCAAATTTATTGAACGTGATAATAAATTAGGCCCCTATCTCAACGATTTCTTAACAGTTCAGAAAGTAGCAACTTGGGAGGAATATCTTTTTCGTTTAACCTCAATGTACATTCAACCTTTTATATTGGGGAGAAAATCTGTTTTGATTGTTGATGATAAAGATGACGAGACGGACAAATTTCTTGAAAATATAGTGATTGAAGTTTCTGAGTTTAAGAAAGAGCAAGACTTTCTTAAACTCAGACTTAAACCGGTATACAAGTTGAGTAATCGGCACTTTTCGTTTTTCAATTTCAATTTTTTGGTCGACAAAATATTTCAATCAATCCAATTTGACTTTGCCACAATATTGAAAAATAAAGGAGTAGTAAAAGGCTTAGACGAGTTTAAAACCACTTACTACTCTGAAGAATTCGCGGAAAAATATTTTCTCAACGAAGTGGTGCCTTATCTAATTGGGAAACGAGATAGGGTTATTTCATTAAATGGAGATAAATTAGCTAATCAGTTGGGTGCTAAAGGGCCGGATTATTATTTAAGGTGTGGCACCAAAATATTTGTCATTGAATTAAAGGATATATTGATTTCAGCTAAAGTAAAATGGTCGCTTGATTTTGATGTAGTCAAAGATGAAATACTTAGAAAGTTGATGGTAAACGAAAGAGGGAAACCGAAAGGGATAACTCAACTGGTTAACTTCATTACAACCTTTAAAAAAGACGGGTTTTTCTTTGATAAACTTAATATTGTGGACGCGAATATCTATCCTATTTTGATTTGCACCGATGATTCTTTAAATGCATTCGGAGTAAATCGAATTCTTACAACCGAGTTTCGAACTATGTTGCGTTCTCATTCTATTCCTGCAAAAGTTAATGACCCTATTTTAATCCATATTGATACAATAATTCAATATCAGGATATAATACATGATAAGAAAATCCCGGTCGCACATCTTTTCAATGCCTATATCGACTTCGTTACTAGGCTAAATAAGTGGGATGAAATTCCATTCCATTGGTTTATATCCTTCAAAGATTTTTTACCCAAATACTTATATGATAAAGGGATCCGGGTATCTTTGTTTCCGAGAAGTCTGGGAAAGGTGCTTTCCGAAATCATTAAAGAGAAATGAAAGAAACATTTATATCTAAGCCCAATTTACGGAAATAGTCGGTGGTGGTATCGACAGTGTGTCAAAAGCCTCTATGAAAATCTTGTTAGCTAGCGCCGCGTCATCTGGTAAGCACATTATTGAATCATGAATCGTCACAAATCTGATTCCCTTCTCTATGAGCCGAGGCGCCACAACCTGATACATCAGCGCCGCTTCGCTCCGCTGCATGAGGCAGGCGACAAGTGTATAGGCATTGTTGCTTTTCGCATACCGGAACTTCTTTCCGGGAGGCCGGATTATATCTCTTAACTTGGGAAGTAACATTTCATCCGCATGTTTTATATCCTGAAACATCTTGTGAACGCTGGAAAATGCGTGCCGAAACATCTCGCGGAACCTGCTATTTTCTCCGTAAACGCGGGTTTTAGAGAATAATACAGAAGAGAAAAACAACTTCTTTATCTTATCTCTCGCTTCCTTGTCTTTGGTATCTAAGCCCATACCCCCCATAATGAACTCATATAACCTGCCTTCCACACACAATCTTCTATATAGTAGAAAGTCCGCGTTCCGGGTGTATGGTTCAGCGATGTGTAACAAGGGAATGAACTCAGGCAGGTAGTCATTTATTAAGCGACTGTTCATGAACACGGCTGAAAAGTAAGGCTGTGAGTTTTTGATGTCCAACGACATGAACGGCGTATCTGGGTGTCCTTTGAAACGCAGATATTTCCGGTATTCCTTCGGCATGGTCGTAATGGGTGTGTGTAGACGATGTCCGTAGCTGTCTGTTTTGAACCAGACAAATTCATGATTCATTATCGCCTCCGCCTCTAAGAATTTAATATCATCCGTTGTTTGATACTCTCCTGATGCCCCGGCCAGGCTCCGGTCAAACTCAATGTCGTTGTAGAAATCAAATAACTTGGAATAGACCGGCTGATCCAATGATAGTTCATAGGCCGTCCTTTCACATTCCTTCATGTGCCTGTCTCTGGTTCGCAGCACGGCCTTTACCAGCCAGCCTTTAGACACGGTCTCCCTTCTAAAACGATACCCGCCTTCATAATCTGGAGGTATTCTCCACTTATAGAGTTGGGCATGTCCGCCCACCACATAACTTTTCCCACCGGTGCTGCTGACATGCCTCTCAACGACGCCAAAATCAATCAAGGCATTTACATACTTCAAATAATTATCTGTGCACGTCTGGCGAAGTAAGGTGGAACTGACTGGAAAGAAGTCAGGTAGAAAGTTCTTCGCTTTCTTCGACTTTCGCAGTTTATGATTCTTCAGGTAAGAAAGAAAGAACTGGTGAAGTGTGATGCGCATCACGTCCGGGCACAGCCCTTCACCGGTGATGTCTTCGACCGAATCAATCCATGCGGGAATGCGCACGTTCAATAACTTCTGCAACTTCCTGTCTCCAAAATGCCCCAATGTTTCCATACACTATATATGTCAGAGGAAGCAAAAAGCGACACATATAATAAGGCGGGCGGGCGGGACGACACATAATAGCGCCTATATAGGGCTCCATATATTAGCCATCTCAGCAGACGGTAACATAGATTAAGGGGGATAGAGGACTTCAGCGCACCTCAGCGCACGGCTAAGGTCATCAGGGAAACATAGTAAAGGGAGAGATAGAGATGGATACAGACCCTTTACCAGGCTATGCCAGGTTAAAGGACTTGTCCTATGGTCATGCCTAATGACTGTGTATGCTTGGGATGATGTGTACCGGGACCCTATTCACGGCTAAGCCGGTAAAGAAGTTAACCCAGTTCAATGATACTTCATTGACATCGGCGTACGGCAAGGCCTGAATAGAAGCTAAGTAATCAAAGAGAAAGAGATAGATACAGCTCCTTCACCAGGCCTAGCCTAATAATGATTCATAGAATCACTGCCCCTAGCCATGTTCAGATGACCGGATCAGATTCGGATGCCGCGGCAAAAGATTTATTTCCAAGCTTAGCCTTTATACTCCTGAAAGCATCTTTGCACCCACACCGAGCCCGAATGCGACCGTACACCAAGAAACAGATTGAAGAACTGCTTTACCGGCAGTTGGAATACATCGAAGAGTTGAATGAAAGAATTCAACTGCTGCGGGAGCAGAACGTTATCTACCGAGCCGTGAACAACAAGCTGACCGAGGAAATGCTGAGCAAGGAACCGGTGAAGTTGTACCCCGTCAAATCTGTAAATAAACACAAGGATTGACTGTTTCTTATGGGTTGAAGTCATCGGGCTAAGTTCAGTTGTCTTGTACAAGCCATCGCTGGGAAAAAAACATCTGGGCATCACAGGGTATTGCCGGACAGATTATACTCAGGTACAACATTTTACAGGTAAAACAAAACATAACGACATGAAAATCATAATTAAAGAAGTCAAGGTTAAATTTAATAAAGGCGGTTCTCAAAGGATGAGATTTGTAAAAAGTCAATCAGTGATGCGCAAATCGTTTACGCACATCACGGGCATAGATCAGTCTAATTTTACATCCTATGATGAACTTATAATGAAACTACGTAAATGGTTGAAAGGAAGACCACCGCATTCCGAAGAAGTGGAGTTGGTAATAAGAGCGGCGTGTTTCATCGTGGCAGAAAGCATAACATCTAGGTATGAAGGAGGCGGTGTGGCGGAAACAGAAGACCATGAATTTTATGTGGTCAATATTTTCTCCTCCAATGTCTTGCCTGTTTCTAAAATGGTCAGGGCCTCATTAATGGGTTTTAGAGGTGACATTGGGGCTATGATAGCAACTTCGAAGATGGACTTCATTTACTTAACCAAAGCTGAACTTCGAAAAATCTTGAAAGCTGCGGTCAAGGCGAAGATGTCTGATCTGGTAAAAATTTATAGTAATTTACTTGATGGTACTCCAACGGACGAATCAATAATATGGAATCAGCCGTCCCCTGTACCTCTGGAAGCATACGACACAGAAAATGAATCTGCCGGAGGAATTGACAAATAATTAACCGAGCCTACGGTGCGGTGTTCAACCGGCTCATGTACCCCTTGATTTTATGAACCGTATTGTAATGAACACCGGCCAGCTTGGCCGCCTCTGCTGCTTTGTATCCCTTCTTTAGATACTCCACGGCCTTCTTATTCTTCTCTTTTGACAGAAACTTCACCGCATCTTCCTTTGTATCGGCTTGCCTGCCTTTATAAGTGCCTTTGGCCTTCGCTAGTTTGATCCCCTCCTTTTGTCGTTCGCGTATCTGATTGCGCTCCATCTCGCCCACCACACCCAGGATGCTGATTATCATCTTCGTAACCGGATTCTCTGAACCATTGGATTCTAACGTTCGGAGACCTTGTGCTACGAAGTGTATGCAGATACCGCGCTCTGAAAAGAAGTGAATCGTATTGACGACGTCGCGCAGGTTCCGGCCCAACCGGTCTATCTGCCAGACGGACAAGGTTGTAAGCAGGTTCTTCTCCATATAGCTGAGTATTTCTTTGCCGCCTGGCCGCTCGAAGAAAGGCACGGCGCCGGAGCACCGGTCTTCTACAATCAGGTTATAGTCTTTCGCCTTCACCAATTGGCGGTCGGTGTGCTGATCCACCGTAGATACTCTTACATATAGTACGTTCATTTGCTCACGTTTTTAGGTTGGCCGGGCTTTGAGTCTAATATTGTGAATCCGGTCGCTCCTGGGTGAGGTATTCGCCTTCCGACACCGACTGACGGCTTCACAATTCAGGCTGTAGCCTTAAATCGTGGGTGAAGAAAGCGGAGAATTATCTGGTAAATCGCTAAGAGACGCTAAAGGATGTGGGAATCAACCTGTGTTCAAATGAACACAGGTTGAGAAATACAACATTATATGTGATTCACTTCTGTCTCTAAAGACAAAAGTGTGCTTGCTGTTCAAATCTGGTTAAGAATCTGGCCGTCAACTTGTGTTCAAACGAACACAGGTTAAGAAACCCAATATATCTATGACTTACTTTTTGTCTCCAGAGACAAAGGTCTCGCCGCCCAGTTCATCTGTCGTTAGCCGCATATCCTTCATCACCTGAACGAATTTGTCCCTGTCGACCACACCGGCGTAGAATTTCTGTGTAGTTTTCACATTTTGCCCAGCAATTTCTGCTACCGTTGTAGCCGCTATTTTCCTCGGGCCGATTGCGTGTGAAATGAAACTTTTTCTACCGGTGTGGGTGCCGATGAGTTCCCACTTCTCATAGTACTTGGTCTCTTTGGTGTTGCCGCGGAAGTAGTCAACCGGTGTCTTCGCATTGATACCGGCCTTCTTCGCTATCAGTTTGATGTGCCGGTTCAATACGTGACAGCCTAACTTCGGAAGGGCAAGGTCGCCCGGCTGGTCTTTATATCTGTTTAATATTTTCATCGCCTCTGGGAGCAGCGGAACTACTGTGATGTTGTCCGTCTTCTTGTGGCGAACGTAGGCAGCGTGGTATATCCGGTTGTCACCTTCAAATGATATGGTGCGGATTGCATCTTTGGTCAACGCATCGTAGTCAGAGAACCGTAGGGTTGTCAACGCGCCTACCAGGAATTTATCGAGGACTTTCCGCTCGAATTCCGATTCGGGTTTGTAATCGTAGAGCTTCTTAACCTCTTCCCACTCCAGGAACACGATGCGGGACTCCTTAACCGACACCGTGAACTTTTTGTACTGGTCGTTGTTGTGCATGCCTCTGTCCTTGGCGTAGTTTAGGAATATCTTCATCCGCTTTATATTGCCATGCACTGTGATATTAACATTGCCGACGCTCAACAGGAACTCGGCGTACTTCGCCAGTAACTCTGGGGTTACGTCATCAAACGTCACCTTGCCTTTGGTGAATTCTTTGAACCGGTGGTAGGCCGTCATCATGCTCTTGACGGTTCCGGTCGCGAATCGGTTCCTGTTTAGCTCCACAAACTTCAACCACTCGTCGAAGAAGTTGGCTTTTGCCTGCCTGATGTCCTTCCTCATCTCTTTCAATATGTGGGCGTTGTCTGGTATCTTGCCGTCTGCCTTTGCGGTGAAGTAAATGTCGTTCACCTTCTGTTCCAGTAGGTCTAAGAACCGGTTTACCTCCGCCGAGCGCTTCACATTCAACTTAACCCGCTGCCTCTTCTCGTCGAAGTCAACCAAAGCGGACTTCATACCTGTCAGAGTGCAGAGTCGCTTACCGTCGTAGTTGAACATCATCACGATGTTCCTTGCCCTAGTTGGGCTCTGATCTTCCCATGTATTTCGTTTTTGCACGTAGTACCTGACGTGTTTCTTTATTTCTCTCATCGTCTCTTTTTTTGTTGTCTTGTACGCAATTTAGAATCAGGTTTATAATGGGAAGCGGCCATTCAAACCGGGAAGTTCGCCTTGATTCCCCGACGCCTCATGGCAAGGTTCAATTGATCTGGCGTCCAGTATGGACGTCCCGACATGCCGCGCTGCGGTTCGGGCAGGTCACCGCTCTTTCTGTAATTGTAGATGGTGTGTGTCGGCTTACTCCGAGAATCTCGGCCACCTGGTCTACACTTAGACGCTCCTCCATGAGTAGTGTGTCACGCTTGGCGACGAGTGTCTTCAATATGTCTTCCCTTACTTCGGCCATCTCCTGGCGGACAACGCCCCTGAGTAGTTCTTCGAGTTGTCCCAGTTCGATTCCTATCACTCCGATTTTATCTGCCATGTCTTCCTTCCTGTGGTTTGTTCAAGACCAGTATAGGCGTGAAAGGAGTAAGAAAGGCTCGTTCGCTGGAAGATTATTTTTTAGAAGTGCGTGCCAATAGTGCGTGCACTTTTACCCTATAAACGACGAAACCCTTGCTGGGCAAGGGTTTCGGAGCGTTATCAGTTGGCCCAGCAGGATTCGAACCTACATACACAGAACCAAAATCTGTAGTCCTGCCATTAGACGATGGGCCAAAATGAGGGCGCAAAAATAAACATCTCGCTATCTTTTACAAGCGCGAGAACCAACGGAGTGGTTTCTTCATCAAAAAATCTATTTTTACGCGCCCAGAAAACGCTTGTTTGGGATAAAATAATTTTGAATGCAGAAATATAAATTACTGAACAACATCTTCGGAGTTGTCTCCTTCATTTTTGCCGCGGTGGTCTATACTATGACCATGGAGAGCAGCGGTAGCTTTTGGGATTGCGGAGAATTTGTTTCCGGTTGCTATAAGTTACAGGTGGTTCACCCACCTGGAGCCCCTTTCTTCCTTATATTGGGACGAATTTTCACACTATTTTCAGGTGCTGACCCATTAACGGGCGGAAACCCTAGTAACGTGGCACTGACGGTCAATCTAATGAGCGCATTGGCTACGGCGGCTTCGGTAATGTTTCTATACTGGACGGTGACCGCATTGGCAAAAAAACTAGTTTTCAAAGATGGAGAATATACGACCGGTAGGATTATCACTGTGATAGGTGCTGGATTGATAGCTGCTACTTCCTGTACTTTTTTGGATTCTTTATGGTTCAGTGCAGTGGAAGGGGAAGTTTATGCGCTTTCACAGTTCTTTATGTCTTTTATCGTTTGGGCAATGATGAAATGGGAATCGGACGACAGCAAATATGCCGATCATTGGCTGGTGCTGATTGCCTACATGACCGGGGTTTCTATTGGGGTCCACTTGTTGAGTTTGTTGGCATTGCCGGCTCTAGCCATGATTTATTATTACAAAAAATTCAAGACTACCTTAACCGGATGGCTGACTACCGCCGCGATTGGTTTCGGGATATTGGGATTTTATATGAAGTTCATTATCTCTTTCACGCAGTCGTACCTTGCCGGAATGGATTTGTTTTTCGTCAATACGCTACATCTGAGTTTTAACAGTGGAGTCATATTTGGTGTTGTTTTATTGTTGGCGCTCATCGTCGCCATCATTCGCTATACCCATACGGGCACGGAAAAAGATTATAGAATAGCTATGGGTATAGCTGCGTTTTATGTTTTGATGGGCTTAGTTATCAACGACAGTGCGATGGCACGTTTTGTTAAGTTGTTTTTTATAGCGGGCTTATGGGCAGCGCATAAATATGGATATGAGGCAAGGAGAATTTTGAATATTGGTATTTTAAGTATTGCCTTTTCTTACATAGGCTATATCTCGTATCTGATGGTTCCTATTAGGTCTATGGCTAATCCGCCAATAAATATGAATCGCCCTACCGATCCTTTTACGCTCAAAAGCTATGTAGATCGCGAACAATACGGAGACAGACCTTTATTAAGAGGCCCGGATTATACCGTAAGTTATTACGATATTGAAGATTATATCACGACGGGTGAACGCTGGAGAAAGGATGCGAAGAGCCAATCTTATGTTTTTGACGGAAACAAACAGGATTACAAATTTCGCAGTTCGGTGCAGATGCTTTTCCCTCGTTTAGGCTTTTGGCAGGAAGATGCCAAGAAGAATGCTTACCGTGCCTGGCTGAATCCTGATTATAACGTTATTAATCGTCAGTCAAATGAAATAGTAAAATCTTTTCCACCTAATAATATGCGTCAGGCTACTGATTATGCCAACAATCTGAACAAAGATGGAGGAAATCAATTTTATGTGAAAGATGATATTTCGTTCGGCGATAACCTTCGCTTCTTTTTCAAGTATCAGGTTGGCTATATGTATTTCCGTTATTTTTTCTGGAATTTAGCCGGAAGACAGAATGACATTCAAGGTACTTATGGCAATGACGACGGACGATGGATAAGCGGTATTCCGTTTATTGACAATTCGGGTAGATTTTTTACGCCAGACTGGCCTCAGGAAAATCTTTCACAGTCCATGCTGAAAAACAAGGCACGAAATAAGTTCTACATGATTCCATTTGTTATCGGAATGATTGGACTGATTTATCTTTTCTACAAAGATGAAAAGACCTTTTGGGTGGTTTTGGTGTTGTTCGGAACCACCGGCTTCCTGCAAATCATTTATCAAAATGAACCGCCGATTGAACCAAGGGAGCGGGATTATGCCATTGCATCTTCGTTCCTGACCTTTACTATCTGGATAGGATACGGCGTGATTGCCATTATAGAATTTCTGAGAACACGGTTAAAACTGCCTGATGTTCCTGCTGCGTTAGGAACTATTTTGCTTTGTGCTTCAGCTCCCTTTTTGATGGGTTCGCAGGGTTGGGATGATCATACTCGTCATCACCGATACACGGCACGGGATTTTGCGATTGACTATTTAGAGTCTTGTGCGCCAAATGCAGTCTTGTTTACACAAGGAGATAATGACACCTATCCATTATGGTATGCTCAGGAAGTAGAGGGCATTAGAACAGATATCCGTATTATTAATCTTTCCTTGTTAGGTGTGGATTGGTACATTGACCAACTGCGCTATAAAATGAATGACGCGCCCGCGCTTAAAATGTCTTTTACCCCTGACCAATACAGTGGCAGTAAAAGAGATAGAATTCGATATCGGCAGCATCCAAGTATACCTCAGGGTAAACCTGAAAATTTAAAGCATGTAATGAAATTTATCGCCAGCGAACAGTCGCAGGACAGGGTTCCAACTTATCAGAATGGCGAATTAGAAAATTATCTCCCTACAAAGGATTTCTATTTAGATATGGATACCAACCGGGTAAAAGAAATGAACATGTTGGCAACGGAAGATGAATCTCAAATGGTTTCCAGAATGCAGTGGAGTATTGATAATAATGATTTACTTAAAAATGATTGGATGACTCTGGATATTGTCGCCAGCAATATCGCTGAACGACCCATTTATTTTGCTGTTTCAGTTTCTCCCGATGCTTATCTTGGATTAGAAAAATATTTTCAATTGGAGGGCTTAACCTACCGCGTAGTGCCCAAAGTAAATCCGAGCGGCTCTCCGTATAGTGCACCACCAAGAACAGACGTGATGTATGAGAACATGATGAAGAAATTTAAGTTCGGTGGAATCACGGAAAACCCACACATCTATTTAGATGAAAATATTCTTCGAATGACCGTGAATATTCGTGGCAATTATGGAAGATTGGCAGATGCCCTTCTTGCCAAAGGAGAGAAGGAAAAAGCGGCCGGGGTCATTGATTACTCCTTAAAATCTATGCCTCCAAGTAGAGTACCTCATTCTGTTTTCAACTATTCATATCCTGAAGTCTATTATCAGGCTGGTCAAAAGGAAAAAGGAAGAAAACTACTCACCGAAATTATGGATAAGGCCAAAGATGAACTTCGCTATTATCAAACGGTTTACAAATTTGTTTTGGAGGAAGCACGTAAATCTGGCGACATGGGCTATTATTCTCAGTTGCAGCAGGGGCAGTTCACCGAAAGACGAGAGGTTCGGGAACAATTATATATCATGCAGGAATTGGCCGCCACCGCAAAGAGAAACGAAGACCCTGAATTTATTGCCAAAGTGGAGAAGGATTTTAATGACTCGCGGATGGCATTTACACAATCGCAAAACAGATAATGAAGCGGTTCTATGAAACGAGTAGTTGAATAATGGAAGATACACAGCAACACTTTTGCATTTTTGGGCGCTTACCTGTAATTGAAGCATTCAAAGCAGGTAAGCGCTTTGATAAAATTCTTTTGTTGAAGAATATAATGTCGGATGAAATCCGACAGATTCAACAATTCGCCAGAGACACGGAAACACCACTGCAACTAGTTCCGAAAGAAAAACTGGAAAGTGTAGCTCGTAAATACTCTAAATTCAAGGAGGCAAATCATCAAGGAGTTATCGGTTTTCGATCTATTATTGAATATTATTCCTTGGAGGATGTACTCCATAATATCTATGCTAAGGGCGATACTCCTTTGCTAGTTGTGCTGGATGGCATTACAGATGTCGGAAATTTTGGTGCCATTGCCCGATCGGCTGAATGTTTGGGCGCTCACGCCTTGATTGTTCCGTCACAAGGTTCCGCTCAAATCAACTCAGAGGCGATGAAAGCAAGCGCGGGTGCTTTGAATAAGATTCTGGTTTGCAGAGAGAAAAGTCTTGTAACCGCCATCAAATTCCTTCAGGTAAACGGGATTCGTGTCTTTGGAGCTGATATGAAACATTCCAATGATCTCTCTAACGAAGACTTTTCGGTCCCTTGTGCCATTGTTTTAGGTTCCGAAGGGGATGGTATTTCCAAAGAGGTTGCGAGATTGTGTGATGAAAAAATTTGTATCCCAATGAGAGGCAGCACTGCTTCCTTAAATGTTTCGGTCAGTGCCGGAATTATTCTTCATGAAATCAATCGGTCAAGGTCGAAGCGCGTCTAATTCCATTTTGGAAAATAGACGTAACAAACGAATCTTTAATAATTACTTTGCAGAAGTAGTGTGCTAACTTCTTCGTTTTATACTTATAAGCCCGGCTCCTGATTTTTTTATTTCTTTGGCCCAAATTACTGCTATGAATTACTTGGATTTTGAGAAACCGATTGAGGAGTTGCATAAAAGAATAGAAAAACTGAAGCATGTCGGGGAGAAAAAAGCTTCTAGTGCCGATAAGAAAATTCTGGTATTAGAAAAGGAAGTATTAGAAAGAAAGAAGGAAATCTATTCAACTCTCACTGTTTGGCAGCGTATTCAGGTATCTCGACACCCTGATCGCCCCTATTCGCTATTTTATATTGAAAACATCTGTGAGCAGTTCATTGAATTGTTCGGTGATCGGAACTTTAAAGACGACAAGGCCATTGTCGGAGGATTGGGAAGCATAGAGGGGAAAACCTACATGTTTATAGGGCATCAAAAAGGAATCAATACCAAGATGAGGCAGTATAGAAACTTTGGGATGCCAAATCCTGAGGGTTACCGGAAGGCACTTCGTCTCATGAAACTGGCGGAAAAATTTAACAAGCCGATAGTAACCCTCATTGATACACCCGGTGCATATCCGGGAGAAGAAGCTGAACAACGCGGTCAAGGAGAAGCTATTGCTAGGAACCTGATTGAAATGGCTGGGCTCAAGGTACCGGTGTTGTGTATTGTTATTGGTGAAGGTGCTTCGGGAGGTGCGTTGGGGATAGGATTAGGGGACCGGTTGCTGATGCTGGAAAACACTTGGTATTCGGTGATTTCCCCCGAGTCATGCTCATCTATCCTTTGGCGGAGTTGGAACTTTAAAGAAAAAGCCGCTATTGCCTTAAAACCAACTCCCGATGATTTGCTAAAGTTCAAAATCATTGATGGTATTGTGAAAGAGCCGGTAGGAGGGGCACATGCTAATCCGGAGGCAGCAGCTACAACCGTAAAAAAGACCATCATTAAACATATCGGCGAACTGGAAGCTATGACTGTTGCAGAAAGAATCCAGCATCGGATTGATAAGTATGCCCAAATGGGGGTTTATGAAACGCTTGGACAAGCAAGTGAGGCATGAAACTCTGGGATAGCTTCCGTAATTTTTTTTATAAAAGGAGCTTACGTGAACAAATTGCTCACCTTCAAGTAACAAGAAGTGTGACTAACTTGAGTAATGCAAAGGAGATTGGAATTCTATTTGATTACTCTTCTCCTGAAAACGAAAGGGTGGTGATAAAATTTGCAGAGGAGCTAAAGAGCAGAGGAAAGCAAGTAGAGATTTTTGCTTTTTCCAATAATAAAGAGACGGTTCCGGCATCAGGGGTGCAATTGCTAAATAAGGCAGACGTAAATTGGGCACAGATACCAGAAGGCGAAGTGACGGATTCATTCATTCGCAAAGACTTTGACTTGTTATTGTGCTGCTTTATTCAAAGTAACCCGACATTGGAGTACATCGCCCGGATAAGTCATGCCAAGTGGCGAGTGGGGATATATTCACCGGACAAAACAGATTATTATGATCTGATGGTTCATTTAGAGGCAGGGAAAGATTTAGCGTCTTTAATAGAACAGATCGAACATTTTTTAAACCAAATAAATTATGATTCAAACTAGACTTAAAGGCACGGGAGTCGCTTTGGTTACGCCTTTTAATTCTAAAGGGGAAGTAGATTTTAAAGGGCTTGAGAACTTGGTCAACCATTGTATCACAGGCGGGGTGGAATATCTCGTTTCACTTGGCACCACAGGGGAATCAGCGACGCTGACTAAAGAGGAAAAAATCAAAGTGCTGGAGTTTACCATTGAAAAGAATTCAGGAAGAGTACCTATTGTGGCCGGCTTTGGTGGTAATGACACCAGAGCAGTGGCTAAGGAATTGGAAAATTTTCATTTCAAAGGAGTGGATGCGGTTCTTTCCGTCAGTCCTTATTATAATAAGCCTTCGCAGGAGGGTATTTTTCAACACTACAAGATAATTGCGGCTGCTTCTCCTCGCCCTATAATTCTTTATAACGTTCCGGGCAGAACCTCCTCCAATATGAAAGCAGAGACTACTTTGCGGTTGGCTAACGAAGTCAAGAACATTATCGGTATAAAGGAAGCATCGGGTGATTTCATTCAGTGTATGAAGGTTTTAAAATACCGCCCTGATAATTTCTTAGTGGTATCGGGCGATGATAATATCACTTTGGGATTAATGGCTTATGGAATGGATGGCGTGATTTCGGTAGCAGGTCAGTCGTTTCCTAAAATATTTACGGAGATGGTGCGGCAATGCCTGAAAGGTGATTTCGCTGCTGCCAGAATGCTGCACTACCAGCTAAGCGACATTACAGATATGCTTTTTGAGGAGGGAAATCCTGTGGGGGTAAAATGTGCGTTGGCCATTCAAAATATCTGTGAAGATAATTTGCGCCTACCATTAGTAGTGGCATCGGATGGGCTAAAGAAGAAGTTGAAGGAGGCAATAAGCAGCCTCGCCCTTACCCGCTGATAGTTTTATTTTTTCAGAATCTTTGATAAAGAGGGATGGAACAGTTTTTTTTGTGGAGAGGATTCCAAAGGAACAATGACTTCTATTCTTACAAGTATTCCGATGTGGAAGGCTATCTTTGAATTACAACTTAAGACCGGTTTATTATGAAAGATTTTTTGAGTTATTCCTTGTTCAGAGTAGGTGCCTTTTCTCTGACCGTTTCACAATTGGTTTATGTAGTGATTCTAATAGCGGTCACGTACCTATTGCTGC
Organism: Bacteroidota bacterium; assembly: GCA_016722375.1. NCBI lineage: Bacteria > Pseudomonadati > Bacteroidota > Bacteroidota bacterium. The sequence goes on from JADKJG010000004.1 coordinate 143,303, forward strand.
AAATCCTAAGAGGAGTCTTGAACCGATATAAAAAGTTTGATGACGGACAGAGATTTACGGTGTACACCATGACCAAATACTTTGCCTACATCGTCGTTTTTTCTGCTTCTTTAAGGCTACTAGGTATAGACATTTCCGTTATTGTGGTGAGTTCAGCAGGACTTTTTGTAGGTATAGGCCTAGGCTTGCAAGGCTTGTTCCATGATTTTGTTTCGGGTATTATTCTTTTGGTGGAAGGGACAATCAAAGCAGGAAGTGTAATTCAGATTGGAGAGAAACGGGTGGAAGTTTTAGAAATCAAGTTCAGGACTTCGGTAGTAAAGACGAGAGATGAAAAAGAAATTGTCGTCCCCAATTCCTACCTGACTAAAAATGAAATCATCAATTGGTCGAATCAAAGAAACTTGAACCGCCATTCTATTGATGTTAGGGTCGCCATTGAAGATGTCGAGCGGGCTATGGCCGCCATGAAGCAAATCGTCCAGAAGCATCCCAAAGTATTAGCCAAACCGGAGCCTTATGTTCGCATCGAACAGTTTGCAGAATATGCAGTGGAATTAAAAGTCTTGTTTTGGTCTGAAGAGGTTTTTGCAGTAGGAAGAATGTTAGGCGAAATCCGCTTGCTGATTCTTCACTCCTTTAGAGAGAATAATATTTCCCTGCCTTTCCCGAAACAAGTAGTATCCATTATGGACAGAGAACAGAAGAAAACCTCTGATGACGACAGAATATTTAACTGACCACTGGTTTAGTAAACCCTAAAAAAGGGTTTAACTATTCTCTTTTTTGATTTCCGCTCCCTTTCTCTGATAATATCTCCATAAATAAATGGTGCCGACAATACCACCAACAAACAACACAATCGAAATCAGTTCAGATTGACGAAATCCTATTCCAAAAAGATAAGTCAATTCACGTTCGCCGATGTCGCGCAGTTGCTCTATGGAATATCGCTGAAGTCCTATAAGCACCATGAAAGCTGTGACGACGATTCCAGGCCGGTTTGTAAATCGTTTGCGAATGCCCCAGAGTATGGCAAAGATGACCAGACACATCAGGAACTCATAGATGGGAGTAGGATAAGCCGCTTGGCTGAGAAGGTGACAATGCTCTTCTACACAACCGGGGATATAATTATGAGGGTCTGCATCTATGATGTTATGCTCGTAGTGGCTGCTCCACAGAAATTGCGGTATGAAAGAAGGTTTGGCGTGTAGGTTTGCTACACCCCAATCACCATCTCCCGAAACCTGACAACCCAAACGACCGATACCGTTGGCAACGATAAAAGCGGGAGCAATACAATCAAAAAAGTGAAGCAGGTTAAATTTCTTAATCCGTGCGTAGATAGCAAAGCCAATGGCTGCACAAATTAGTCCGCCGTAAATAGAAAGTCCGCTGAAGAGAGAACCGACCGGGTCTTGCCAAAAGGTTTCATAGTCCGAAGGGTCTTCAAAATAGTTGAAGAGATTGGACCCCAGCACCCCCAGCACCGCTGCAATCACCACGAGATCGCCCATTGTGTCAGAGGGGAAAATGGTAATCTTCTTTTTAATTGGTTGCGGTAGTTTCTCTTTGTTTTTAGCGTAATAGTAGTAATAGCATAAGCCGGCGCCAACCAATATCCCACCTATCCAACTGCCATGACTCATAGAAAGCATGTATTCCTTGAGCGGGAGTATGTAGGTGCTGAGTTCGGTGAAGTAAGAGAAGAAGCCGATTATCTTGAATCCCAATACAAACCCGAAGAGGAAATAGAAGACCAACTCAAAAGGGGTAATCCCTTCACCAACAGTTATTTCGCTTTCATTGCCGGTTAACAAGCCTAATTTTTCGCGACGGCGCAATTCGATGGTAGCAATCTGTGCACCAACGAGGAAGCCAATCGCCACAAAAAATCCATAACTATATACCGGTAGAAACCGAAAATCTAAAGAGGGAGATTCACCGAGGGCAAAATAGAGCCAGTCGGTGATTTTGGCGAAAGAGCGGAGGAGGATTAAGAGCATAGTACAATTGGTTTCTCGCTGTGAAAAATAAATATCGTTTCACGCAGAGATAAACAGAGAAGCAGGAAACGCAGGCTGGTCGTTCTCTGTAATATCCAATGCTTTGTATGAAACAAGAAATTAATTACCATCTACATATCTATTGGCGATGCGCTGGATTCCATCTACCAGTTTTGATTCGTTGAAATTAATCAGTAATCCTATTTGTAGTCCAGTGAGGCGTAAATAAGTAACTACCTGCTTCTTATGAACGTGGCTAAGGAATTCTACAGATTTAAGTTCTACCAAAACTTTGCTTTCTATTATCAGGTCTGCACGAAAGGCTGAATTGATTTTAATTCCCTGAAATACGATAGGTATTTCTTTTTGACGCTCTACTTGCAACCCGTGTCTGGTAAGTGCATGACACAATATTTCTTCATAAACAGATTCAAATAACCCCGGCCCTAATTCTCTATGAATATGAATACTGTGGTCAATAATCGCGGAAGTAATTTGATTAATAATCATCCCCTGTTTGTCTCTGCTTCCCTGTGTTCTCTGCGTGAAATATTATTAAACCAAAACCGACTCATTCAACAAAATTCTACCTTTTACATACCCAAAATCCGAAACCTCATCCAGCGAAACAGTATGAATGGTGTTGACTAATTTTTCATCAAAAGGTACAGCGACTTTGATATAGTTATCGGTGAAGCCATAGGTGATACCGTTGTCGTTTTCGGACTCAAACAGCACTTGGCGGTTGGTGCCAAGATGTTCGCTGTAGAATTTTCTTTTCTTCTTTTCAGAAAGTATGCGGAGCATTTTGTTGCGCTCTTTGCGCTCGTTGATAGGGACAACCGGAGAGATATTCAACGCACGGGTATTCGCCCGTTCGCTGTAAGTAAACACATGCAGATAAGAAACATCCAACTCTTTTATGAGGTTATAGGTTTCCAGAAAATGTTCTTCTGTTTCGCGGGAAATCCCACAATCACATCTACGCCAATGCAAGCATGAGGCATCACGGTTTTGATTTGGGCCACTCGTTCGTGGTAAAGTTTACTGAGGTATTTCCGCCGCATCAGCTTTAAAATTTTATCTGAACCGGACTGAAGCGGAATATGAAAGTGCGGGGTGAATTTTTCCGAAGCTCCGACAAAGCGGATGATGTCATTGGAAAGTAAATTAGGCTCGATGGAAGAAATTCTGAATCGTTCTACTTCTACCTTTTTATCTAAGGCCTGAATCAGTTGAAAGAAATCTTCGTCGTTGCGTTCGTTCCCATCGCTTGATTTTCCGTAGTCACCAATATTGACACCCGTCAAAACAATCTCTTTCACGCCGGTGGCGGCCACCTTCTGCGCCACTTCAACGGTATGTTCAATCGAATGGCCACGGCTCTTTCCGCGCGCCATCGGGATGGTGCAGAAGGAGCAGAAATAATCACAACCGTCCTGCACTTTCAAAAAGCTGCGGGTTCGCTCGCTCGAAAAAGCATCGGCATAGAAACGGACATCGTTGATGTCGCCGCTCACCACCAGCGTTTGCTCTTGTTCTTCTAACTGCTCCAGATATTCATGAATCTTGAATTTTTCATTCGCACCCAAAACCAGATTCACCCCCGGAATCGCCGCTATTTCATCCGGCTTCAACTGCGCAAAGCATCCCACCACAATAATCTTAGCACCGGGGTTGGTTCGCAAAGCTGTTTTCACCACATAGCGGGTTTCTTTGTCGGCATTCTGAGTAACCGAACAGGTATTGATGATGTAATAATCGGCACGGTCGCTGAATTCCACTTTTTGGAATCCTTTTTCAACCAAACTTCTTCCAATGCTGGAAGTTTCGGAGAAATTGAGCTTGCAACCGAGGGTATGCAGCGCTATTTTGCGGTTATAATACATCGGGTGGCGAAGATAGAAAATCAGTTGGCAGGATGATTTTAGATTTTAGAAGCCAGATTTCAGAATAAAAACACCTTAGCGTTCATATCTAAATCTCCCTTCTAAAATCTAAAATCAAAATTTTTTCTCTCTTCGCTCTTCATGAAGAAGATAGTACGGATAGGAGTTTTTGGTGTGGGCCATTTGGGTAAGATTCACGTCAAGTTATTGAAGGAAATTCCCGGATATGAAATCGTGGGGTTTTATGACCCCGACGATGACAATTCATCCAAGGCAGAGGAAGAATTTGGCCTCACCCGTTTCGATTCTCCCAAGAAGTTGATGGCTTCCTGCGATGCGATTGATATTATTTCGCCCACCATCACGCACTATTCTATCGCACAGGAAGCGGTGAAAATGTCGAAACACATTTTTGTTGAGAAGCCAATGACCGAAAGTCTGAAAGACGCAAAACATTTGGTGAAGTTGGTGGAAGAAGCGGGTGTCAAAGCGATGGTGGGGCACGTAGAGCGTTTCAATCCGGCCTTGCTCAGTGTGAATAAGAAATTGCTACAGCCGGTTTTTATCGAGGTGCATCGGTTGGCGCAGTTCAATCCACGTGGAACGGATGTTTCGGTAGTGCTCGATCTGATGATTCATGATATTGACATCATTCTGAGTTTGGTGAAAGCCAACATCAAAAGAATCAGCGCCAGCGGAGTGGCTATTGTCAGTAAATCGCCGGACATTGCCAGTGCGCGGATTGAATTTGACAACGGCTGTGTGGCGAATGTGACCGCCAGCCGCATCTCGCTAAAGAGTATGCGAAAGATACGCATCTTCCAACCAGGGGCCTATGTCAGCATGGATTTTCTGGCTAAGAAAAGTGAAATCATCCGCATAGAAGATGAACTGCCTACCGATGTCGTCCAGCCTTTAGAGATTGAACTGGCAGACCATACCAAGAAATATATTGTTTATGAAGCACCCGAAACGGAGGATAACAATGCTATAAAGATGGAACTGGAACTGTTTCTAAAGGCTATTATCGAAAACAAGCCCGTTCCGGTAAGCATTCAGGATGGATACAACGCCATGGACGTGGCTCACCAAATTCTGGACAAGATTGAACAGCAGATGAGCCATAGAAAATAGAAAAAACGGCTCAAACACTCGATTCCTCACCTCATCCCTGCGGTAAGGCTCCTCGCGAATTGTTAAAAAATAGGGGAAAACGGCCTAAAAGTGTTACCATTTTCCAAAAAGTAGATGCTTTTCGTCAGAAAGGAGCTCCTTTTTTTCTGGGAGCACGTCCTTTTTGTCAGAAAGTAGCTACTTTTTCTCTGGGAGTACCTCCTTTCCAGCCAAAAGCACCACCTTTTTTCTGGAGAGTAGCACCTTTTCTACTGGGAGTAGCACCTTTTTGGGCGGGAGTACGTCCTTTCCACCAGAAAGCAGCTCCTTTTTGGTAGAAAGTAGCTATTTTTTCTCCGAGAGTACGTCCTTCTGAGCAGGGAGTAGATGCTTTTCTAATAGAAGTAGGTACTTTTTTTCAGACAATAGATGGTTTTGGATCGGCATCATGTATTTCCAGCCTCTGGTTAGCTCTTTTTTCATCCAAATCACTTCATGTTTTGCCGGCTTCGGCACCGGTGCTATTGAGGTATTTTACTTTCCCTTCAAAACCTGCCCTCGGATAGTATATTTGCAATCTTTTTCAAAAAAGGCGTTCAGGATACATTCTATTAATATGGTTCGATTCATTCTTCCCCTGTTGCTGCTTTCGGGATTTCTTTATTCCTGTAAGCAGATTCCCAACGATGGGATTCCTTTTTATATGAGCATAGATTCAGTCACTTTGGTTACCAACCCCGCTAACGAAGGGCCGAATACCAACGCCATTACGGATGTTTGGGCAGAAGCCGATGCGGCAAATCTGGGCGCTTTTGAACTGCCGGTCAATTTTCCGGTGTTGATGGAAAACGAAATCCGTTTTGTGATTAATGCAGGGATTAAAGAAAGCGGACAATCAAACGTGCGCGTGATTTATCCCTTTTATCAACCCGATACCTTTACGCTCATGGCGCAAAAGGGAGTATCCTATTCGCATGTCCCTACTTTTCGATATAAATCAGGTACTGTATTTCCTGTGCTGGAAGATTTTGAAAGCGGAAATTCTTTTAACGGAATCAATCGGATAACGACCGACACGAATATCCGGTATGGCAATGCCTGCGGAAAAATAAGCGTCAGTGCGCTGGACTCTAACGAAATGGGGACGCTGATACAAAGTGTCACACTAACTGCCGGCAAAGAAGTGTGGGTTGAATTGGATTATAAAGCAGCCGTTCCGTTCTACGTGGGCTTTAATGCCACCTATTCGGCGGGCAATGAACCGGTGCCGGTATTGTTTGTGAATCCTAAAGAGGGATGGAATAAAATTTATGTGAACCTGACCATACCGGTTGGATACAGAGCCGCCAATAGCTATACTTTATATTTTGAAGCGTTGCGCATTTTCGGCACCGAAGGCGGCAGTGTTTATCTCGATAATATTAAACTGCTTAGTTTATAGAGATGAAAAAGCGGCGGGGCATTATTGGGTGGTATGTGGCCGGTGATTATTTCGCCTCCATGCTGGCTTGGTACTCGCTCTTTCTTTTCAGAAAGGTGACCATTGAAGGAAACCAGCTCAACCTCACACTGCCCTTCGACGACCGAAACTTTTTTGTCGCCATCATCATCGTGCCTTTTGTATGGCTCCTGTTTCATTACATCACCGGTACCTATACCGACTTGTATAAGAAATCGAGACTACAGGAACTGGGCAAAACGCTCGTGGTTACTTTTTTCGGAAGCATCATCATCTTTTTCATCCTGCTGCTCGATGATTATGTGCGCCGCTATTCAGACTACTACCTCACCTTCACCGTACTGCTGCTTTTCCAATTCATATTTACCATGATCTTCCGAATCATAATATTAAATCGGGCGAAGAAAAATATCAGAGCGGGCCAAGTGGCTTTCCAAACCCTGATGATTGGCAGCAGCCAGAAAGCAAATGAATTGTATGAAGATTTGAAGAAAGAAAAAGCCTTCTCGGGTTTTCAGTTCTGCGGCTATTTAGAATTGAACGGCTATGAAAAAAATACACTGACCTCTGAACTGAAAGAGTTGGGGAAGCTCGCTGATTTAGAGAAAGTGATTGAATCGCACCCCGACATTGAAGAGGTGATGATTGCCATGGAAACATCGGAACATCCGAAATTGAATGACATCATCAATCGTTTGGCTGATAAAAATATTACCATTCGGATCATCCCGGATATGTATGATATTCTTTCGGGCACGGTGCGCATGAACCACGCGATTGGTGAGGCCTTTATAGAAATCCCTCCGGTGATGTTGAGCGAATGGGAGAAAATTACGAAGCGATGGTTTGATGTGTTGTTCTCGCTGCTCTCTTTGGTGTTGATTTCGCCGGTGCTGCTGTTGGTGGCTATTCGGATTAAACTGGAAGACGGCGGGCCATTCTTTTATAAGCAGGAAAGATTAGGACACTATGGCAAGCCCTTCTTCATCTATAAGTTCCGCTCCATGAAGATGGATGCCGAGCACAGCGGCCCGCAGTTGACGAAAGAAAACGATGATCGGATTACACGGATTGGTAAAGACATCCGCAAATACAGAATAGATGAACTGCCACAGTTCATCAACGTGTTGAAAGGAGAAATGAGTGTGGTAGGCCCGCGCGCGGAAAGAAGGTTCTTCGCTGATCAAATCATTCGCGTAGCTCCTCATTATCGTCACCTCTTTCGAGTTCAACCGGGCATCACTTCCTTGGGTATGGTGAAATATGGCTATGCCTCCACCGTAGAAGAAATGGTGAAACGACTGAAGTATGACATTGTTTACATTGAGAACATGAGTGTAGTCCTCGATTTTAAAATTATGATTTTTACGGTGCTCACCGTATTGCACGGACGAGGAAAATAGTCGCTCTTTTATTTTAAAGAGGGTTACTCATTCTTGATAAACCGATGCCTTAAAATGTTGGCTCCGAAATCAGAAGAGAGAAAGTAGATTCCGGGTGCAAGTGAAGAAATGTCTATTCTATTATTTCCCTTGTCTATGCTAAAAGGCTGAACCAGCGTTCGCCCGGTTGCATCAAATATCCGTACATTTTCCAAGGGAACTTCTGATTGTAGGGTCATTTCATTGTGAGCAGGATTAGGAAAAAGTTTCACTGCGACACTCCATTGGTCATTGGGAACTTCATTTACCATGTCGTCATCAATTATAAAAATAGTATAGGCCGAAATCCCCAATCGAGCGCCACCGATGGGGTTTCCCAAACTGAAGTTTATTTGCTCAACCCCTTCGGGGAGCGAGTCGTTGATCAGTTCCACCCATACAATCTGGGTATCTATACTATAAGCCGGGAAGTTCAATGTCGTAGCGTCCAGACAAATAAAGTCCAAGCCCTTCTCTGCATTTCCAGTGTCCAAAGTTACGGTAATAGAATTGTCATACGCGACAGGTGACGAGAGCGCCACCTTCACCGGAACGATACCGGCGCTTTCCTGATAGGTAAATGCAGCGCCAACAAAAGAAACAGACAGCGTGTCATTATCCAAAATTTGAAGAGTGTATAAAGAATCTGCTGTTACCTCAAGATTTGGCGAAGTATTGCTGAACTGCAATACTATGTTCTCGTCGTTCTCAATCAGTTGATCATCTAGCACGTTAATAAATACGGTATCAACGCTCAACCCCGGAGGCTTAATAAAGACCCGATTGATGAAAGTAAAATCAAGATTGGCACTGGCCGTAGTCAGGGAGGTTTGAAGCGAGACCATGAATTGAATTGGCTGATTCGTTGTGTTATTCGTCTCCACAAAAACAGGAACTATCAAATTGCTCTCAACAATTGTATCCGCTGACTTCCTAAATCTTACTGTGGGAGCCGGTGTCACAAAGATCCTTCCTTTCATTCCCATATACGCATTTGAATCGCTCACGTAGTAATGTGTTCCCGCAGAAAGTCCCGTAACGGTTCCGCCACCTTGAGAAGTTCTAAAGCCAAGAACCGGAGTACTGTCGTTAGCCATCCATGTAGCCTGATTCACTTCTTGAGCATTGAACGCTGAATCCAGTTGAAACAGGATGGTGTCGCCATATTGTACAGTAATAGAATCAGGAGAGAAGCCAAAACCAAAGGAAACAATGGTCCAGCTTTCTGCCTGAACAAAGCTAAAACATGCAAGCGTAAGAATTACTAAAGCAACTTTCTTCATTTATATCTTCCTGATTAGTTCTAAAGAAGACGAAAATAATAACAAACATGTAAGAACCTGTTTTGCAATGACGGACGGAAGGGGAGGAGCAAGAATGGATAGCGGGCTATTTGAGGATGAATCGGTTAGCCTGAAAGTTTTATTTTTATAATCGTTTTCAAATAGAATCTGTTATGCTAGAAAATAAAAAGACCTGGAACTACGAATTCGAAAAGAACAAATCGCTCCAACCCGGGCAAATGCTGCTTTCTGAACCCTTTATGGATGATGATAATTTCAGACGAAGTGTCATACTGCTATGTGAAAATGATTCAGAGAATGGCACCGTAGGTCTTATTCTCAACAGAGGTCTTCAAGTTGCTTTGAATGAACTGGATAATGATTTCCCCATGTTTAAGGGAAAGGTATGGTTTGGGGGACCGGTGGCTACCGACACCTTACAATTTCTCCACTCTCTGGGTGATGAGTTGGAAGGGACGATTCGTCTTTCGGAACATTTATATTGGGGAGGTAATTTTGAGCAGCTTAAATTACTTATTAAGGAAGGGAAAGTAGGAGTCAATGATGTTCGCTTTTATCTCGGCTATTCTGGCTGGTCTGTGGGGCAGTTGGAGGAGGAAATGAAAAGCAATTCGTGGATTGTGGCGAAGGCTTCTTACAAATATGTTTTTCAGACCCCTATAGAATCCCTCTGGAAAGACATTATGAAGGATATGGGAGGCGTATATAACACTATGTCAGGCTATCCTGAAAATCCAATGTTCAACTGATTTATTAATGGTAAGAGTTCGCCGCTACAGTAGAGCAGGTTTTGTATTGCGCACAGCCTTGCTATTGCTAATATCAATTCTTCCTGTTTCAATATTTGCCTCGGATATCGAGCTTTCAGATTCTGCCAATATTACCTTGCTTACCTGCTCTCCGGGAGCAGACCTATACTCGGCATTTGGCCATAACGGAATCAGAGTAACTGATTATAAACAAGGATTCGATGTGGTCTTTAATTACGGCACATTTGATTTTGACCAGCCTGGGTTCTACGTAAATTTTGTTCGTGGGCGAATGCGGTATATGCTTTCCACAGATCGCTTTAGCGACTTCATTTCCCAATATCGCTATGAGAAAAGAAGCATCCTGGAACAACAATTGAGACTGAACTCTGAGGATCGGAAGAAGATTTTCGCCTTCTTATATAATAATGCACTTCCTGAAAACCGTGAATACCTGTATGATTTCTTTTGGGACAACTGCGCCACTCGTCCGCGCGATGTGTTTGAAAAAGAACTGAAAGGAAGGCTCAAGGTAAATGTGGATTCGTCCTGTGGGTTTGAGCAACAAGACCATGCACGACATGCTCCGTATTTATGTAGGCGAACGAAAGTGGACCATGGCGAGTTTTGACCTGCTGCTCGGTATGCCATGCGAAATTATCGCTACCCCAAAGTTTCAAACCTTCCTGCCCGATTACCTTATCAAATATTTCAACTGCACAACCATTGATGGCTCGCCGTTCATTACCAACTCAGAATATTTATTGAAATATCCGAGTCCTGAAATTCACGTTGCGTTTCAGCCATTGTATCTCGCTTTGATTTTTTTACTCATTGGGATAGTTCTGCTTTCTATAGAAAGAATTCGCTCGCGCTGGTTCCGATGGTTTGATTTTATCCTCTATTCCATCACCGGGCTGCTGGGTGTAATATTGGTAGCTCTTTGGCTTTTCACTTCGCACTATGCGCCACCATTTAACTTAAATCTTTTTTGGCTGCTGCCTACCCATCTGCCCATCGCTTTTCTTCTTCTGAAAAAGCAAGTCCCTCATAGCCTGCGTTATTATTTCCTTGCAACATTCTTTATCCAAATCTTTCTACTCCTTGGCTGGAATTGGCTTCCCCAACCACTGAACATCGCCTTCTTACCGCTGATTATATTACTTGCCATTCGTTCTGCTTCTATGGCATTTAGAATCAAATAGCTATAAGATTGATTTTTCTACAGAAAAAGATCAGTAAAAATGTGAGCAGTAGTAACTGTGCTACTTAAGCAAAGTCAGTGTTCCGTTTCTCTCTATCTCTTTATTGTCAAGATAGGTAATCACTGCGGTGTATGAATACACACCGGGGTTTTGAATCTGTCCTTGTAGGTTCCATCCCAACCATAGAACTGGTTAGTACTTTGAAACACCAGTTCACCCCACCGGTTAAATATCTTCAAGTCGGTGGTCTTAATCGCCGCACCATAGATCTGGAATACATCATTATTCCCATCCCCATTTGGCGAAAAGGAATTCGGTATAAATATCTCAGGACGGCTCTCCATATTCACCTTCACTGAGGCGCTTACTGTACAAATCTTGTTGTAAGTAATCAGCAGTTTATATTCATTGTTACTTGTGTAAGGAGTAGCGTACGGATTAGCGCAGTCCGTACAATTCAAACCCAGGGAAGGTGTCCAAGAGTAGGAGGTAACAGCAGATGAAGAATAGGGGCCGAAGACGGTTTGCAACTCAACGGATTGACCCAATTGAATAATAGTATCTGAGGGAAGAATACTGGCAAAGGCATCAACCGGTTCAGGAACTACTATGGTATGTTTCGTCTCACAGCCATATTGATTGACAGCTAATAATATATGCGCTCCCGAACTGAGATTATAAAAGTCGCTGCTGAGCTGAAGTTCACCGCTATCAACCGAGTACTGATAGGGTCTATTTGCCAAAGTTGTTTCGGTAATATAAATCGCGCCGTCATTATATTGATCGCCAAAGCATGAAGTAGAATCCGTCGCAAAAATAAATCCATCGGGGATAGCATCTGCAACAGAAATAGTATCCCTATAAACGCAGCCATTATCATCGGCCAGAATAACTTGGAACAGGCCATTGGGCAAACCTTGAATGGCCACCTCTTCAGAAAAGAAAAAGTATGAGCCGTCTTGTGTCGCAGAGTATGAATATGGTGCTGTACCGCCCGAAGGGAAAACGGAAATTGTTCCGTTCCAATCATCGGTGCAATTAATTCCGGTTGATTGCAAACTCATTGTGAGCGGTTCCGGCTCATTAATGACAGCGTCCACTTCCACACTGCAACCGTTGCTGTCAGATATCGAGCAATGATAAGTGCCTCCACTTAGTGTATTGATATCTTTGGAATTTCCCAATCCAAGCCAATTGAATCTATAGGGAGGTAAACCACCGGAAACTGTAAGAGAAATACTTCCATCACTGGATAGATAGCAACTGGCATGGGTAATATTCGTTACCACTAAAATTGGTGCCGGTTGATTGATAGTAACTGAAGTAGAAGCCGTGCAATTATTAGCGTCGGTTGCTACAATGGTATAGTTTCCACCTGCAAGGTTCGTGCGCGGATTTCCTCCCGATACTCCGTTCCACGTATAGGTATAGGAGCCGACTCCTCCAACTGCATTTATATCTATACTTCCATCAGCAACGCCGCCACAACTGGAGTGAGTAATAGTAGGTGGATTAAAAGTAATTTTGCTAGGCTCTGTTATTGAATTGGTCTCTGTAAGAGAACAGTTTCTTGCATCCGTTATTGTAACCGTATAGGTGCCCGCAGAAAGCGAAGAAGCCGTTGCATTATTCAAAGAAGTATTATGGCTCCACGAATAAGTATAAGGAACGGTGCCACCGCTAATACTTAAAACAATAGATCCGGTTCCCGAACCATGACATAACAAATTGGTAACCACTGTAGTACCCGAAGCAAGAGGAGCTAAAGGTTCATCTACCGGAATCGAAGCCGATGAAGAACAACCATTGGCATCGGTCACGGTCACCGAATAGTTACCGGCAGAAAGGGCGGTAATATCTGAGGTGGTGTCTGTATTACTCCATACATAACTATAAGCACCGGTTCCACCGGAAGGCGTCACCGAAAGAGTGCCATCATTTCCCCCAAAACAGGAGACCGGTGTGCCGGAATTAGTAAAAGTCAATGCCGTTGGTTCTGTAATTATCGAGGAAGCTGTGCCGCTACAACTGCTACCATCCGTAACAGTAACCTGATAAGTCCCAGCCAATAAGTTGATGGCAGAGTCCACGTTTCCCGTATTTGCATTGGCGCTCCATACGAAACTATACGGCGGGGTACCACTGATGATTGTTTTGACTTTCCCGGTTGCAGCACCATTGCAGGTAACATTTGTAGCTATTGTGTTCGGGCTCAAATTGCCTATGGTCACGGTAATAGTATCTCGCTTAACGCAAGCCCCTCCGTTCAAAGTTACAACATAGGTAGTGAGCGAAGACGGGTTCACATGTATCGTTTGCGTAGCTCCTATACTGGTACCTCCAAGAATGGTCCAGTCAAACGATGCAGGACCGGGCAAAACGTTTCCTATCACATTAGCAGTCAAGTCGGCCCCTGAACCAACGCAAGCAGATATATTCGGACCGGCATCAAGGCGCGAAGTGTCCACCCTAACAACTAATGAATCAGCAGCAGCACAACTATTATTTAAAGCAACGACCACATACTTCTGGTCACTTCTCGGCGACGCGACCGGATTGATAATACCCGGATTAGATACCGCGTTAGAACCTGTAGAAGGCGACCAAGTAATAGGGGTCATTACCGGATTGACCACTGCATTCAACTGAACCTGTTGACCGGGACAAATAGTGTTTAAGTCAACTGAGGCACTGATGGTTGGAATGGCATCTATCCTTACCTGAACACCATCCGTCTTTCTACAACCCAAAGTATCCGCAACGGTTAGCGTATAAACTGTAGTTATTGCCGGAGTGGCTGTCGGTGTCAAGGTACCGGCACCTACCAGCGTTCCAGCCGGAGACCACTGATAAGTATAAACTCCCGGAGGTTGAACGGCGCCATGAAGTACCGTCGAGCGACCGGCACAAAACGCTGTATCATTTCCCGCATTAACGGTGAACACCACAATCGCCACGTTCACAGTAGCTGTTGCTGTAGCGGTACAGCTAAGTAAATTATAAGTCACCGTGTAAGCAGTAGTGGACGCAGGTGAAACTTTAATAGATTGAGTACTCATTCCGCCCGGCGACCAAGAATAGGTTCCGCCGCTAATATCAGGCATCGCCATAAGTACGGCGCTATCGCCGGGACAAATAGTAGTATCACTCAAACTCACCACCGGGTCCGGTATCACCTGTACCGATTGCGATGCCACGCTGGTACATCCTGACGCGGCGGTAGTAGCCAACGATACCAGATAAGTTCCCGTAGCAGAATATATTTTAGATGGCGGATTCTGAACACCGGACGTTGTGCCATCGCCAAAAGTCCAGGCGTATGAACTGGCTGCCACGCTGCTGTTATTAAAAGTAACGTTTAGATTCTGACAGCCCGATGCAGGAGTAACCGTGAAAGCCGCAGTAGGAGCCAACTGAAACGTACTTCCTGAGAAATCAAAATTAAGATCGCAAGTAGAGGTGGTCGTAAACTGATCGAGAATAATCGAATAAGTTCTACCAGCCGTAACCGTCACACCCGGACAAATTTCCAACGCCGGATCGCCGGTCACAGCCGTTCGGCTGCAACCCGCTGCTGGCCCGCCCTGCATTCCCTGAGGGCTGGTGGTGGATAGATATAAAACACCCGATGCCGTAAAATTATAATTACAAGCCACCAGCGTTCCCGGGCATCCGCCGGTGATGTCCGTCATCACCCAATCAAACTCTGTAAACGCAGCATCCACACCCGTGCAGGTGGGGGTCGCCTTCCAGTTCAATAGGCCGGTTTGGCCTACGGTAAACTTGAAAATAATCGGCTGTTGAAGCGCACTGGTAAAACACGGTGGAGTATAACCGTTTGCCCCAACCGTAACCGGTGCAGTAAAAGAGTTCTGGCTGCATACCGGTACGGCCGTGCTACAGTCTTTGCCATCCGATGGCGGAGTGGTGACCGAAGTAATACAAATCTCAAAGCTGCCGACTGAACCGCTATTCGAAGATACCGAAACCCAAATTTGCGATCCGGGACTATAACCCCAATTCACCGTAGCCGTGCCGCCCGAAGTAGTAGCCGCATCGCAATCATTCAATGAGGCAAACCCACAAGTAGTATTGGTTATGTTCACCACTAAATTTGAAGCAGGAGAGGTCCCGGTCGGACGAACCACTACCTGATTATTACTTCCCGTAGCGATATAGGTGAACCAAACTTCTTTGCTGCCTGCATTTTCACAGGTCGAAAACTGCCCATCATCCGTCGCTCCCGCCAGGGTTCCATTCACGCACGTAACCCCCGAGGCAGAAATCGTAATAGGCGATGCACTGAAACAATCATCGTTCAGCGGTTGGGCTTTGGTGGCCAAACAAAATAGCAACAACGAAGCCGCAAATATCAAAATGGATTTCCTACTCATGCTTCGTCCCCCTCGTTTTATTTTTCGCCGCCTTCTCCAAAGAAGCAAACGGATAAATTACCAACTCAGTCCCTTCATTCAATTTAACCACAGTCAACTCTTTCGCCTTTCGGTTTTTGATAATCACGTCGGCCAAATTAGAAGGCAACAGATACCTCTCCCTGCTCAGCCTCTTGATTTCGTAAGTTCCCTTCAAAGCATTCAATTTCTTCTGAGCCTCGTTAGGTTGCTCTATGCCTTGCTGATTTTGACAAAACGAAAAAAGCGAAAGCAAAAGAAACAAAGAAGTGTATAGCGTTTTCATCCCTGACAAAAGTATTAACCCGTAAATGTAAAATTTTGAAATTCCCGTACTCGAAAATAATCATTCCTTATAATGACCGCGTTAATTAACAGGATGTTGCATGTGGATAGCAAACAATGGAAATGCGATTATTCGAAATTTCATGCCATTATATCCTTCAAAATGCTTAAAGACATTGTTTTTGAAGTCGGACATCAGTCATCAGGCTATGTCTATGTCGAAATATGTTCATAGCATCTAGCTATCTGAATAGCAGCTATAAGCTGAAAGCCTATGCGCAGTTGCGGGTCTCTTTTTCAATATATATAAACGTAAAAAGGATGCTGTGCTATTTTGATTCATAGGAGAGTCCCGAAGGAAACTCTGTTGCAGGAGAAGTTATACTTTATACTTTGTTATGTCAACCATTGAGCCTTTTTCAACTTGCGGTTGAGCCAATAAATATTTGTTGTCACGATTATGAATAACTACGTGCCAATACATTCTGTCTTCATTTTCTGTTGTCCAAAAGTTTTTAACTAAAGGTTCAAAGTCCTTGTATGGAATTAAGAATAGTTTGTTTGGTGAACCACAGCCGAATGCAACATAAGCATTATCTAAAGTTTTTAAAAAGTCATTTTGATGAGGATGAAAAGCAAACCAAAACTTTTCATGTTGTCCTTGTTTATGTGGTTTTGAAATAGCACAAATTAGTCCGATTGTTTTGTCTTTGTTTGTGTATGAAATTCTTGTTTGCTTAATAAAATTGATGTTCAACTTTGAGGCAATTCTTGTCAAACATTGTTCGTGAAAGTTTACTGGAGTTGCCTTGTCATCAGATGATTTTCTTTTTTTCTTCTCTATTGGAAGTTCTTCTATTTCTTCAATGTCTTCTTCTGTCTGTTCGGCAAGTTGAAGGTCTTTTGAAGTCAAGAATATCAATTCAATTAGTTTGTCAATTCTTGTGTATTCTCTTGGTTTTAAAAGCTCATTGATTTGTTGAATTGTTTTGTTGTCATTCAATGATTCCTTTAAACTCAAAAGTTTTATTAAAGAATCTGTGCTTAATAAACGAATGTCCCAAGCGTGTTGCGAACCTCTAATTTGAGCTTCAAGGTCGCCCGTGTCTTGTCGTCCAACTACTATTAAAATTGAAGATTGTGTTTTGCTTATTCTGTTTTGTTCAATTAGTTTTCTGCGGTATTCGGCAATAGTGTCAAGATTAATTCTGTAAGCATCAGTGGTCTTTACCTCAAGAACCAAACTATGTCCTTCTGTTGAAGTCCAAATACCGTCAAATCCAATATCATTTTGTTTTCCGCGATAAAGTCCATGTTCTATTGAAAAACCAAGTCTTGTTCCAATTTGATTAATTATATCTTGTAATGCGAGTCCGCTATCAGTGAAGCCGTCTGTTAAACAGTTGTCGCCAAATTGTTTTAGAAGAGTTGAAGGAACTTGGTCGAGAAGGTCACGGAATTCTATTGAGGTTACATTGTTGTCTTTGAGTTTACCGTCACCTGCAAATGCAAGAATTTGGGAAAGTGTTTTAGAGTCAAATGTCCCTGTGCTTTTTGCCCAAATTTCTGAGATGCTATTCATTTTCTGTTTGTTGTTTTTATTTGTAATGTCTGTTGTCCAAGGGTTGCCGCTAACATTTATTATGCGAAACAAATCTATCAAACCTTCGCTTTTCCACAGCTCAACATAAGTTAAACTACAAAAGTCTTCAAGACTTTTGTAGTCTTCGACCTACCATCTCCCTCTTTTCCTGCTACCTCAGAAACCCCCGCGCCTTCCTAACCGAGGACAAACTCCGCCCAACAATTACTTATGGGCACAGCCTGCGCCCTGTGGGGGCAACAGGTTTTCCCTTCAAAACAAGCAAATTACCACCAAATTGCCCCAAAACACGAGCTAACTTACCCAAGTTGCTTCGTGACTTACCACAGTCACTTGGTGACTTACCACAGTCACTTGGTGACTGTCCACAGTCACTTGGTGACTTACCACAGTCACTTGGTGACTTGCCACAGTCACTTGGTGACTTACCACAGTTACTTGGTGACTGTCCACAGTCACTTGGTGACTTACCACAGTCACTTGGTGACTTACCCAAGGTACTTGGTGACTTGCCACAGTCACTTGGAGATTGTCCACAGTTAGGCATACAAATGGCATTTGTAAAGAGTCTTTTCCATAATCCGTGTCAAAAGGTATTTTTTTAGCTCCAACCGGTACTATATGATGGATATAAGGTGGAGAATAAATCTGCGTTTAGTACAACACAAAGTGTGTGTTTTATAAAGCGTTTTCAAGACTTGGGCAAGCTGTAATGTTGTGGAGTAAACTATCGTGTACGTTGTTTATCTATTCATATAAACACCACTAACTCGAAAGATTGGAAGGGGGATGAAGCCCCGCCGAAGCGAGACTTTCTGATTTTGCAGAGGGTGGGTGGAGAGACCGGCTCAGGCCTTCCACTTATAATAATTCACTTCGCGCGAAGTAGAACCGTCTTCATAAAAGTTCATGACGGAATAAGAAGGGGCAAAATGGCGCAGGGGGCCTTTCCACCAGCCGCCCGCCACGGCTCCATTACAGTAATAGTCCACCCCCTGATAATTTACATAATCAATCAAATGTATGTGGCCGCTCAGACAGGCACGGATATTCTTGTGCTCATAAAATATTTCAATCAAGTCGCCCGCATCGGCGTGCATATTATTATCCGAAATCTTCCGGTTGTTTTCTTTGATCTCCCCCATCCCATTATCAAAAATGCAACAGATAGCCAATATCGGAATATGAGAAACGATGCAGACAAATGTATCTGCCGGTGTGGTGGCCAATTCATCTTTCAGCCACTGCATCTGCTCCACATCCAATTTACCATAATAGCCCGGAATAGATTTGCGACCATGAATGCTGTCCAACACAATAAACTTCCAGTTGTTTTTTGAAAAGCTATAGTACGGCCTCACGATTTTATATTCATCCATCACCCATTTTTTGGCCTCTCGGTGGTCTTTATCCGGCATCACCCACCCGATGATGTCGTGATTGCCGATGCAATGATACATCGGCAAGCTGCTGTCGCTTTTCACAATGCTGTGAAAAGCCTGCCACTGGTTTTTAATATTCAATCTGGTGTGGCCGATGGCGTTCATAATAGAGTCGCCGCCGTTCATGATAAAGTCCACTTTGTCGGGATGGCTATTCGCTTCGCGCAGCGCTGCTGCCATACCGTATTCGGCAATACGCTCATTCTTGATATGTATATCGGTGAGATGCGCCATGCGGATAGACCGCTTCACGTCTTTTTTGCGATCAATGGGTTTATTGGTTTGGATTCTTTTGTCCGAAGCACGGCCCCCGGCTGAGGCATGATTAGGAAGCACAGCCCCCGCACTCAGCAGGCCTAAGGTTTTGATGAATGATTTACGGTCTTGGAATTTCACGGCGTATAAATTTTTTATGGTAACGCTTAAAGTTACACAAAAGTATGTAGCGGTTGATAATAAACGGTGTAACGATTGTTAAGTTATTCGGCACAACCAACGGCATGATGCGCGCCGGATTGTCTGAAAAATTGAGTCAGAGAGGATTCATGAATTCATCTTCTATACTTTCACGCTTTTTATTTCTTTACGCCATCGAGAAAAATATAATTGACAGATGAAAACCATAGCCCTAAAAACTATTGCCTTGCCCGCTTTCGACAACAGTGGCGAAATGCCTGCTATTCCGGTCTTTGAATTTGAATCGAGAATAAAGAAAACATTGTTGGCAATGAAAGAGAGAGGATTGGACTTTCTCCTCGTCTTCGCCGACCGCGAGCACTTCGCCAATTTCAGCTTTCTCACCAATCTCGATCCGCGTTTTGAAGAAGCCTTGCTGTTGCTCGACAAGAACGGCAGACGAAAAATTCTTTTCGGAAATGAGTGCATGGCTTGGGCAACAGCCACCGCCATCACTTTTGAATATGAACTCTTTCAAGATTTCAGCCTCTTGGGTCAAGACCGCTCCAAATCAAAATCACTGGAAGATATTTTGAAGGAATTTAGAATAGGAGAGAAGAGTAAAGTAGGTGGCGCTTATTATAAATACTATACCGACAAGCAGCATCAACTGATTGCTCACAAGTTGGATATCCCGACCTATTTGAGCGATGCGCTTCGCGACTTGTGTGGAGATAAAACGGCTGTGGTCAATGCGAACGATATTTTCATGGATTCGGATAAGGGCTTGCGAAATCAAAATTGTTTGGAAGAGTTAGTGCGCTTTGAATGGGCTTCTGTGCGCACTTCCGAAAGCATGAAGCGGATGATTCGCGCCATCAAACCGGAGGTAAAAGAATATGAACTGGCGAATCAATTTCAAAACGACGGTATTCCTTATTCCTGCCATCCCATGCTTTCTACCGGAGCCAAGGCGAGGTATGGACTTAGCAGCCCTTCGGATAATGTGGTGGAAATGGGCGATGCCTTTACTTCTGCTTTTGGTTTATGGGGTGCGCTGACCTGTAGGGCAGGAATGATAGCGAATGGTCCGGAAGATTTGCAGCCACCGGTCGCTGATTATTTTGAGAGATTCTGGAGAAACTATTTTCTCGTCGTTGCGACTTGGTATGAATCCATCGGAATTGGCGTAGGCGGCGGTGTGGTGATGCAGCAAGTAGAAAATGTACGAGACCAATCTATATTTGATTTTGCGCTCAACGCCGGTCATACCATGCGATACAAATGGATATTATTCCGGCGAACATGAGGGAATTTGTTGTTGCCAACGCAGAAGATGGAATTGCCTTGGCCGATGAAGAGTTGAGAGGGCGATGGGAGAAAGAATTTCCTGAATCATGGAAGCGAATTCAGCAACGAAGAGACTTTATGATGAATCAGTTGGGGATCAATCTAAAACCAGAAGTGTTGCCACTGAGTAATATACCGGCTTATTATTCGCCTTATCTTCTCTGTCCGAATCGGGTGGCGACTTTTGTATAAAGTTTAGAACTTGAAATAAACAAACAGCCGCCCGAAGTTCTTGCTGTCGTTTTCAATACGGTGATAGAGTGGTTTAATATGAGGTAATTGCAGAAAGCGCTGCACTTTCTTTTTCAGTTGCCCGCTCCCTTTGCCCGGAATGATTTCCACTTCTCGAATCTTATACTCAATGGCTTCTTCAAAAGCATCGAGCAGCGCTTTGTCAATAGCTTTGCTATTGTTGTAAATGTCATGGAGGTCCACTTTAATTCTCGCCATTATTTTTTCTTGCTTGCCACATCAAGGTAAACAGCCAGCACCAACACCGTCCCCTTGATAATGTTTTGATAAAAATCTTCAATGTTCATGATGCTCATACCGTTGTCAATGCTAGCCATAATTAGTGCCCCTATAATTGCTCCGGGCACAGAGCCTCTTCCGCCCATCAGGCTGGTTCCTCCAATCACACAGGCTGCGATGGCATCTAACTCTAAATTTCTTCCGGCATCTGCCGCCGCACTGCCCACCCGCGCTGTGTAAATAATTCCCGCCACCGCACTCAGCAAACCGGTCAGCGCAAAAACCATCATCGTGTTCCATTTGATATTGATTCCTGAATAGAAGGAGGCTTCTGAATTTCCACCAATGGCGAAGATTCGCCTTCCGAAGACAGTCTTAACGGCTATAAAATGGACGACCAGCGCTACAAACAATAAAATCATCACCGCACCGGAATGCTCTTGTCGTTTTCTTCCAGAGAACTTGGGAACTTAACATCGTTGCTATTGAATACCAACAAAAAGCCAATAATGACCGATGCGTAAACAAGAATGTAGGTAATAAGAAGCCAGGCAGGGTCTTGTTGCAAGCCATGTTTCCGTTTTGAGGAATAGCTTCTCCAAGAAAGGAAGGCAATTCCTAAAATAGCCACACCAGCCACCAGCCAGCCTTGAAGTTCTGTCAAAAATCCACTGCCGAAAAACTGATACGCCGAATCCACGCTAATCGTTTCTCCATGTGTAGCCCCTTTAATGATTCCTCGAAATATCATCATTCCACCGAGCGTCACAATAAAGGAAGGCACGCGGAGATAAGCAACCACCCATCCTTGCAGCAAACCGGCCAGCATACCAATAAGAATTGTGGAAAGAATAATGATAGGCAAACTCCATCCCATCCAAAATCCAAAAATAGCAGATAGCCCGCCCATCAAACCTGTAAGCGAGCCGACCGATAAATCAATATTGCCGGAAACGATGACCAGCACCATTCCTATAGCCAATACGCCCACAATAGAGCTTTGGCGAGTCAGGTTGGTGATGTTCTTGGCAGAAAGAAAAATTCCGTCGGTGGCAGAATTGAAGAAGACGCAAATAGCGATGAGCGCAAATAATAAAACTAGTGCGCGTAGGTTGGTAGAATATTGTTTGAAGGAGAAACTATCCAACGAAAATATTTAGACTGCTAATTAAAGGTTTTAACGGGACATCGCTGGGCTCTGCTACACTGCTGCCAAACCAAATTCAGGTACTTCTATCTGATTCCTCAGTAAATCGTCTAAGTTTTCCCTTTGTCTTATCAAGTAATCCTTGCCTTGATAGATCATCACCTCCGCAGGACGGAATCGTGAGTTATAGTTGGAACTCATCGTGAATCCATAAGCTCCTGCATTTTGGAAAGCGACAATATCCCCTTCGCTCACCTCATTTAGTTTGCGGTCCCAGCCGAAAGTGTCGGTCTCGCAGATATAACCTACCACGGTGTAAATCCTTAATTTCCCTTCGGGGTTCGATACGTTGGTGATGTGGTGATAGGAATTATAAAACATCGGGCGAATCAAATGGTTCATGCCCGAATCAACGCCTACGAAAACGGTGGCTGTTGTCTGTTTGATGACGTTTACTTTCGTCAGAAAGGTTCCACTCTGGCTCACCAAGAATTTCCCCGGTTCAAACCACAACTCTAATTCACGACCATATTTTTTACAGAAATCTTTAAATCCTTCTGTGAGTTTGGCTCCCAGTTCTTTTACATCCGTGAAATAATCATCCGACTTGTAGGGCACTTTGAATCCGCTTCCGAAATCAATGAACTCTAAATCAGGAAAATGCTCGGCGGCTTCAAATAGAATTTGTGCAGCACGCAGAAACACATCTACATCCAGAATGTCTGAGCCGGTGTGCATGTGAATGCCGTTGACATGAATCTTCTCGCTCTTAATCACCCGCTCCAAGTGGCGCATCTGATAAATAGAAATACCGAATTTGGAATCTATATGCCCGGTAGAGATATTGATGTTTCCACCACCCATCACATGCGGATTGATCCGAATACACACCGGAACCGATGAACCATACTTATGGCCGAACTGCTCCAGAATAGAAATGTTATCAATATTGATCTGCACTCCTTCCTTCACCGCCATTTCAATTTCTTCCAGCGAAACACAATTCGGCGTGTATAAGATATCCTTTGGCTCAAATCCCGCACGAAGCCCCAACCATACCTCCTGAATCGAAACCGTATCAAGCCCTGCACCGAGGTTTTTTAAAAAGCGCATGACATTGATATTATTCAGTGCCTTGCAGGCGAACTTAATCTTGGTATTGGTTCCGCTGAAAGCATTCTTCAGGCTATTGTATTGATTTTCAATAATACCCGCGTCATAGACATACAAAGGGGTATCATACTTCTTGCATAAATCTTCTACGTCTATCCCGCCAATATGATAATGGCCTTTTTCTAATTGAATCATAAATGAAACCTGAAACGGATGCTATTGCCAAAATAGCGAGCATCCGTTTATTTGCTACAAATGTAATCGTAGTGAGAGAAAATGCTAATAATTTGCTAGAGGTAGGTTCTTTATTTCCCCTCACCCGTAGAAATATATTTTACCAAGCTGCGTTGGGCTATCGGGAGCATGGTTTCAGAGAGAGGGAAAGATTGCTTAAACTCGATAGCGTAAGTAGCAGGATTCGGCAAATGCGTATGCTGTCCCAAGAGTTGGTATTTCACTTTTTCATAGGTGTCGGTAATGCTGGTTTGATAATGAAACAGAAAGCTGGTATGAATACCCCGAAACTTTTCCTGTACATTTTCAAAAATTGAAATCTGGTAATAGTAAACGTTTACCATCTTTTTCAGGTAATCAGATAGGAAAAAGTACCCTTCGTCATTTCTGATCGGAATGATACCCACCGGAAAAACCTCTAGCTGTTCTTGCACTTCTTCATAGAGTTCTTTACCAATACCAATCTTTCCCTCAATTTCGGGGAGCGCAAACTCTACGATGGAATCAATCTCTTTAATCAGGTCTGAATCCTTCATTGATTCTTTATACTCTACCTTGAATTTTTCGAAATCGAGTCTGGAAATTTCTTTTGGAAATTCTTTAGCTACAGATAACTTTTGATCGCGCAGTATCCGAATGTTCTGATAGTGGTCAACAAGTTCAGAAAGACGGGGATAGAGTTTCTTTTCGTCGAAGTTTTTGCTCACCTGTTGTAAATAGGCGAGCAGGAGATATTTTTTGTATTCAAAATCCATCATCCCTTCGGTCAGCCAGTTTTGGTTCAATGTTTCCATAGCTTATGTACTTAGTTAAACGGAAAATAGGGAAGGAAGTTTTATCTCCACCTATCTTCTTAACACTTCTTTACCGATTTCCCTGTGTACAATCTTTATAATTGGTCATATCCATTATATTTTATTCTTCAAAAAACATAGCATCTTTGCTATGATGAGCTATAAGAAAATCGCGACTGAGGACTTAATCTATTTTACTTCTATTATCGGCAAGGAATTTGTTTTGACGGATGCTGTAAACATTGAAAAATACGGTCGAGATGAAACAGACGGTGTTCAATTTCCGCCTGAGGTAGTTTTAAAACCTGCGAACGCGAAAGAAATTTCTGCCATCCTGAAATACTGCAACGAACAACTTATTCCTGTTTCGCCCCGCGCCGCCGGTACCGGACTTTCAGCGAACAGTTTATCTGTTTATGGTGGTGTGATGCTTTCTATCGAACGATTGAATCAAGTTCTGAAAATAGATGAAAGAAACTTGCAAGTAATTACCGAACCGGGTGTAATCACCGAAGTACTTCAAAATACCCTACAAGAAAAAGGACTTTTCTATCCGGTGGATCCCTCGAGTCGTGGTACTTCTTTTATCGGTGGCAACGTAGCTTGCAACAGCGGCGGGCCTCGCGCAGTAAAGTATGGCGTGGTGAAAGATTTTGTATTAAATCTGGAAGTGGTGCTTGCTAACGGTGAAATTATCTGGACTGGTGCTAATACACTTAAAAACTCCACCGGATATAATATTACTCAACTGATGGTGGGCAGCGAAGGAACCCTCGGTATCATCACCAAAATCGTTTTAAAACTCTTGTCTTATCCCAAGTTCAACAACCTCATGCTTGCTCCCTTCAAATCAATGGACGAAGCTAGCGCGGCAGTAAGTGCGGTGTTCCGTGCCGGGATCGTTCCTTCTAGTATCGAATTTATGGAGCGGGAAGCCATTGAATATGTGATGAATTTTCTGGGCGACGTAACGGTTCCTTTATCGGATGAAACAAAAGCGACATTGTTGATTGAAGTGGATGGTAACGATATGGAAGTGATTCAAAAAGACTGCGAAAAGATTTATGAAGTGCTTTCACAGTTTGAAGTAGGAGATATATTATTTGCCGATAACGAAGCCCAGAAGGCAGACCTCTGGCGGATGAGAAGGAATATTGCTTACGCCGTGAAAAAGACCAATGTTACGGTGGAAGAGGACACGGTGGTGCCGCGTGCTGATTTGCCTGAACTATTGAAGCATATCAAAGAGGTAGGCAAGAAATATGATTTCAGAACCGTTTGTTACGGTCATGCAGGAGACGGCAATGTGCATGTGCGCATTCTGAAGGATCAGTTAAGTGACGAGGCTTGGAAAAATGAAGTGCCCAAAGGCATCCGCGAAATATTTGAGAAGGTGGTACAATTAGGCGGTACCATCTCCGGGGAGCACGGAATAGGGTGGATCCAAATTCCTTACATGGATATTAAGTTCAAACCTTCACAATTAGAGTTGATGCGAAATATTAAAAAGGTTTTTGACCCTAACGGAGTGCTCAATCCCGGAAAAATATTTTGAGGCTACAAAGGTGTTAGTAGTATTTTGAATTTAATCTTTCAGGTGTAACTTGAATTCATCAAAAACTATGCGTTATTCCTAAAATGCAGGTGGAAAGATGAGTGAATTGACCTTTTGTATAGAGAAGGTTTTTATTTTTATCCGACAAATTGAAAAGCAGATGAGAAATAGTTTACTTCGGATGAGCCTTTGTGTTATGGGATTGTGGATGAGTGCATCTATTCATGCTCAATCGGACTCTATTCTTTTTGAAGGTGGATACCGGAATTTTATTGTTCATCTTCCAACGGGGTACAATCCCTCTGTTTCCTATCCCTTGGTGCTTAGCTTTCACGGGCTGACTTCCAATGCTTTTCAACAACAGCTTTACACCGGTATGGATGCAGTGGCAGACACCGGTGGGTTTATCTTGGTTTACCCTAATGGGATTAACAGTTCTTGGAATGTGAATGAAGCTACAACGCCACATGACATAGATTTTACCTCGTCACTCATTGATAGCCTGTCCGCCAAATATTCTATAAACCCAGCTTGTGTTTATGCCTGCGGCATGTCGAATGGCGGCTTTTTTTCGTATCTATTAGCTTGTCGGCTGTCGCACAAATTGGCTGCTATAGCCTCCATAACCGGAAATATGCTAGCGAATTTTGAAAGCAATTGCACACCGGTGAAAGGAATGCCGGTGATGGAAATTCACGGAACTAGCGATCCGGTTGTTTCCTATAACGGTGGTAATGGTATCCTCTCTACTCCAGAAACAGTGAAGTGGTGGGTAGATAATAATCTATGCGACACGACCGCAATCGTTTCTTCCCTTCCGGATATTAATACTACCGATGGCAGTACAGTAGAAGTGTTTCGGTATTTGAATGGCAAAGATAACAGCGAGGTGGTTCATTACCGGGTAAATAACGGAGGTCACACCTGGCCAGGTGGAACCCTTGTGGTTCCATTTGTCGGCTCCACCAATATGGATTTTAGTGCAAGCACTACGATCTGGAACTTCTTTAAAAGTTATTGTTCTGTCATCAGTTCAACAGAGGAAGTAACGGAGAATTACAGAATGGATGTTTATCCTAATCCTGCGTCTTCCGGTTTTCAAATAAAACTTAGTGAACTGCCCCAAACGGATACTCACTTTGTAGTTTACGATGCATTGGGAAGAATAGTGATGCAAAAGATGGTAAATGAAGTTTCAACGCATATTCAACGGGGAACATTGAACCGGGGAATTTATTTTTGGCAATTGGAAAGAGTTGATAAAGTATTGAATAGGGGCAAGATAGTTTTGGAATAATGGTGAGATAGCAGGTGCTTCCGTTAATGAGTTTATACTTCGAAATTAGTATCTACTTTCCGGTTTCAGCAACTATATCTATTATTCTGTGTTTACCTTAACTTATTAGAATTGTTCTTGAGGGGCGAGTAGATGCCATCTGATGTAAACTACAAGTATTTGAATCCTTGTCTGCTGTGAGGTAGGCTTCATATTAAGCATTAGATAGGATTCCAGCTATAGTCTTTATCTTAATGATGATAGAATTCTAATAAACATAACCTTGTTATACCGGCCAAAATCATTTAAGGAATTGAATCATTTCTTTAAAGGATAAACACAAACCTTACAGCTTTTGATGTCATTCTTTCAGAGAATCTCCTTTTTCCTTAAGCAATTCCTACAATTCCTTAAAGAAAAGATGCTTTACTTATACGAATTGTGAATGAATCCTTAAGAGAAAATCATTTTTCCTTAAGCAAAAGAGACTTTCTCTTAAGGAATTGCTGCTATTCCTTAAGGAATAGGAGGATTTTATTAATGCAAAAACCAGCTATTTGGAGCAAAATGACGACAAAATGAGAGATTTATGATGAACTATCTATCGCCAGTAAAATGACAAAAACACTTATTTTGTCATTTTTGTTACAAAAAATAAGCGGTTTGAAGCTGGACCTATTGTATTTGTATTCAAACCAACCGAATTTGTGTCCGCTCGTCTTGAGTTCGGATTAGAAACTGGTTAATTAGAACTGGCTTCCTGCTATTCCAGATTAAATATGAATCACCTCACCGTATGCTGCCGCTGCGGCTTCCATGATCGCTTCGCTCATAGTGGGGTGTGGGTGAATGGACTTGATAATGGAGTGGCCTGTGGCTTCGAGTTTACGCGCCACTACTACTTCAGCAATCATCTCCGTAACATTGGCTCCTATCATGTGGCAGCCTAACCATTCGCCGTATTTAGCATCGAAGATGACCTTGACAAAGCCTTCCTTCGCACCAGCCGCGCTCGCCTTGCCGGAAGCAGAGAAAGGGAACTTGCCCACCTTCACTGATAAACCTTTAGCCTTGGCCTCTTCTTCGGTAAGACCGACAGAAGCCACTTCGGGGATGCAATAGGTGCAAGATGGTATGTTGTTGTAATCTATAGCTTCAGGATTTTTTCCGGCTATTTTTTCTACACAAGTGATGCCCTCAGCAGAAGCCACGTGTGCTAGTGCAGGTCCCTTGACAATGTCACCAATAGCATAAACACCCGACACGTTTGTCTTATAGAAATCATCTACTACAACCAGTCCTTTTTCGGTTTTCACCCCTACATCTTCCAAACCAATTCCTTCTATATTGGTTGAAATGCCGACAGCAGAAAGAACGATGTCACATTCTATCTTCTCGGTCTTTCCATCTTTAGCTTTGACAGTGGCGACGCACTTTGCACCTTTGGTATCTACGCTCTCCACCGAGGTGCCGGTCATGAGGGTAATGCCTTTCTTTTTAAAAATTCTTTCAGCTTCTTTAGAAATGTCTTTGTCCTCACGCGGCAGGATGGCATCCAAAAATTCTACGACTGTCACTTTGGTTCCGAGTGTTGCATAAAAATAAGCGAACTCCATGCCGATTGCTCCACTGCCTACTACGACCATGCTATCCGGTAGTTTTGGAAGATTCATGGCTTCGCGATAACCAATAATTTTTTTGCCATCTTGCTTAATGTTAGGTAGTTCACGACTTCGTGCGCCGGTTGCTAAAATAATATGCTTGGCTGCGTATTCTGTTTTCTTTCCGGCAGCATCGGTCACGTCCACCTTCCCGCCTTTTTTCAACTTACCGGCTCCCATGATGACATCAATTTTATTCTTCTTCATCAAGAACTGAACACCTTTGCTCATGCCATCGGCCACTCCGCGGCTTCGCTTAACTATAGCACCGAAGTCGGCTTTTGCTTCGCTGAGCGTAATTCCATAATCAGCGGCATGGTTGAGGTATTCAAATACTTGGGCAGACTTTAGTAGGGCTTTGGTAGGAATACAACCCCAGTTGAGGCAAATGCCTCCCAGATGTTCTTTTTCTACAATCGCTGTTTTCAAACCCAGTTGTGAAGCGCGGATGGCTGCTACATATCCACCGGGGCCACTTCCTATCACTATCAAATCGTAATTCATGTTTTTCTATTTTGGTTAACGGTTAACAGTTCAGGATGAAACAAAGAAGAATAGTATTTGATTCGAACGCCCAACTGAATCGGGGCGCAAATAAAAGGAAAGAATGATGAAATAGAAAACGGATTAGCGCAAATCAACCACCTTAATCCCGGGATAGTTTTTGGCATCAAAAACGAAGGTGCCATCCTTGATTGGTGTGTTAGGTGTTTGATGAGTTAGTTTATAGATGTAGCGGGTGCCGTTCTTCTCATAGATTTTTGTTTCCAGCACCTGAAGCGAGGTTTCGTCAATCGTTACATCAATCTTAAAATAACTTAGTTTCTTTCCTGAGGGGCTCATTTCAATCACCGTTGTGGCCTTGCCACCAACAGTTTTTTTCTCTCGGATGCTATACAGAAAACCTTCTTTATACAGGCTGAAGATTTTAGATGGAGAAAGCATATCGTCACTTTCCTCAAAGTAGTTTAACTGAACTTCTTTGTCTTTAATTATGTATGTCCAGAGGTTAATGCCATCACAAGTAATCTCTTGACCTTTCATTTCAATCTTAAACTTCTTTTGCTGAAGCAATACAGTACCGGATATGGTGTCGGTATATTTTCGATCGTCGTCTTGTGGTTTTAGCTTTGGATGAGCAATAATCAAGCGAAAGTCGGCGGAGATGTTCTTATAAGCCTCGTATTTGTTGCTGGCCTTTTTTAATAGTTCACCCGCCTCCGGGTCATTAGCCGGATTTGAATTCTGTGCGGAAATAAATGAAGAAAGAAATAGGAGTGAAGCAAAAAAAATAAGGCGCATGTATGATTTAGATGTTTATTCCTTCAACTTCTGCAAATACTGTTCCAATTCTGATTCCGTTCGGAATTTCACTTCCCGTGACTTCGTGCCGAGGTTATCACCCACAATACCAGCTTCTTGTAATTGGTCCATTAATCTTCCGGCACGATTATAGCCTAATTTTAATCTTCTTTGAATCAGCGAAGTAGAACCCATCTGGTTCTGAACTATCACCCGGGCAGCATCTTCAAACAGTTGATCACGCTCTCCTTCCAAAAAGAATTCATCGCCTTCTTCTTTAGAGTTTGGATCAATATATTCCGGCAGTTCAAAAGCAGTGGCGTAGCCTTGTTGATTAGAAATAAAGTCACGAACATGTTCAACTTCTGGAGTGTCAACAAATCCGCACTGCAAGCGAAGGGTATCGCTACCGACAGAAAGAAGCATATCCCCACGGCCAATCAACTGTTCAGCGCCACCAGTGTCGAGAATAGTTCTGGAGTCAATTTTTGAAGTGGTTTTAAACGCTATCCTAGCTGGAAAGTTTGCTTTGATTGTACCGGTAATGATATTCACAGAAGGTCTTTGTGTAGCTAATATAAGGTGAATTCCGATGGCGCGAGCTAACTGAGCCAAACGTGCAATGGGCATTTCCACTTCTTTTCCAGCGGTCATAATCAGGTCGGCAAACTCATCAATAACCAATACGATATACGGTAAAAACTTGTGACCATTTTGTGGGTTTAATTGCCGGTTTACGAACTTATGGTTGTACTCTTTTAAGTTTCTACACTGTGCTTTCTTTAACAAATCATAACGCTGATCCATTTCTATACAGAGTGCATTCAGCGTAGTGACCACCTTCTTGGTATCCGTGATGATAGAATCAACTTCACCGGGAAGTTTGGCGAGAAAATGTTTTTCCAAAGCTTCGTATAAGCTCAGTTCGACTTTCTTCGGATCTACGAGAATGAATTTCAACTGAGAGGGATGCTTCTTATAAAGCAGCGAAACCAGTATAGAATTAATTCCGACTGATTTTCCCTGACCTGTGGCACCCGCCATGAGCAGGTGCGGCATTTTGGCTAAGTCAGCTACATAAATTTCATTGCTGATAGATTTTC
This sequence comes from Bacteroidota bacterium, assembly GCA_016722375.1. Lineage (NCBI taxonomy): Bacteria > Pseudomonadati > Bacteroidota > Bacteroidota bacterium. The sequence goes on from JADKJG010000004.1 coordinate 174,596, forward strand.
CTAGGCAAATCGGTAAATCGGCCGTAGTGTTTTGGAACTTTTCGGATGCGAGCAAGGAACGCATAGAGACAATCTCTTTGTGTGCATTCGGAACTTCGATACCAATAGTCCCCTTGCCGGGGATTGGAGCAATAATACGGATGCCTAAAGCGGCAAGGCTCAATGCAATATCATCTTCCAGGTTCTTGATCTTAGAAATTCTGACCCCCGGTGCCGGAACTATTTCATACAGCGTAACGGTCGGGCCGATCGTGGCTTTAATCTTTGATATTTCTATCTGATAATTATTCAGCGTGGAAATGATCTGTTTCTTATTTCGTTCTAGTTCTTCTCCATCTATCTTCACTTTATCGCTGCCATGTTCTTCTAGCAAATCCAGTCCTGGGAATTTATAATTCGACAAGTCTAAGGTCGGGTCATAGTTGGTACCCAGACCGCCCGTATTTGCTTCAACCATTGTTTCTTGCAGTATTTCCCCAACTTCTAGTTCCAGGTCTTCATCATCTTTTTTATTGCCGGTCAGTTCTTCTCCGGTATTCATGTCAATCACTTTAAATCCTTCGTCCAATAGTCCGTCTTGAGTTATTTCAAGGGTAAGTGGTTCTTTAACTTCACCGATATTGTCCTTACCGAAGATGTTTTCATCGGTATCTCTGAAGGCGGGAATAGCAGATGCCGGAACCATATTGGACTCTGCCGGCGTTTCCTCTTTCTTAAACATATTCAAGCCCTTCATCAAGAAATCAAAATTGATATTATACACCATCACTACAAAAAAGAGCGCACTAACGAGCAATAGCATCGCTACGCCCGCCGGTTTAAGCAAGCCGGTTAGGTAGCCTGTTTCTCCGGTCAGATAATTTCCAAAACCTCCTCCCCAACTCAATACGCTTTCGGCATAGATCAGATTATTGAGGAAAGCAAATGCGGAGGAGAACCATATAATCCCGATGAAAGAATAAATAGAAATCTTCCATGCCGGGAAAACCTTTTTCTGCATCAGCAAATTGACTCCGGCAACAAAAGTTACTACTATGAGTAGATAGGAGGATAGCCCGAAAAGGTTATGAATAAAAAGATGTGACAGCCAAGCCCCTAATCTTCCCAGAGCATTTTCAGTCTTTACCGAATTGTCCGCTAGCGTAGAGATTCCGCTATTGAGCATTTCGCTCTGATCATCGGAAACGGTGAAGAGATAGGAGGTGAAGGCGAAGGCTGTAATAAGTGAAAAGGAGAGGAGCAGCAAGCCTCCGACCTTTGATAAACGGCCATCATTCCAAAAGCGGGGTGTTGACTCTTTTTCTTCTTTTGCCTTCTTGCCCTTCTTTTCGCGGATAGGTTTAATAGTAGTATTTTCTTCCTGAACAGGTTCCTCCTTCTCCGTAGATACGTCTGGAGCCGCTTTTTTTTCTTTCATGGTTTAATATTGCGTACTAAGGTCTAAAGAACCCTTGTTGCGCCTATGTTATACAACGTCTTTTTATTCACAAATTGCGTGTCATTGTATAGTTTTTTTGGAGAAGTATAGTTTTGATATAGATTTGCGCTCCGTTTTAAAGACGATCACTTGCCGAAGTGGCGGAATTGGTAGACGCGCACGACTCAAAATCGTGTATCGCAAGGTGTGTGGGTTCGATTCCCACCTTCGGTACAAAAAGCAACCCTTTATGGGTTGCTTTTTTGTTTTGACTTAATCCCTCCCTATTGCTTCTTCCACCGAAATTTCAAATAATTCCTTCAAACTGATGCCCGCAGCACGCGCTTGTTGCGGCACAATGCTCTCTTCGCTGAGGCCCGGAACAGAGTTTACCTCTAACATAAAATATTCGCCCTTTCGGATGATGTAATCTATTCGCGCCATTCCTTTAAAACTCAAGCGGCGATAGATGGCTATAGAGGTTTGCTGAATCTCCTTTCCCAATTTATCATCAATCTCTGCAGGAGTAACTTCTTGTGAAAGCCCTTCATATTTCGCCTGATAATCAAAAAAAGAATTCTTACTTCTGATTTCCGTTAGCGGAAAAGCAATCACCTCTCCTTTGTGGGTGATGAGGCCGCAAGTAACCTCGGTTCCTGCAATGAATTCTTCAATCAAAACCTCGGTATCATATTTAAAGGCGTTTTCGATTGCGGGACTTAGTTCTGCTTCTTTCTCCACCTTGGCGGCGCCATAGCTCGAACCATTTTGATTTGGTTTCACAAAGAGCGGAAGCGAAAGAGAAGAAATGATTTGTGCAGCCTCCGGATTCTTTTCGTTCTTCCGAAGCAGCATGGCTTTGGCGGTCTTTATTCCAAATTGCGCGAGATAATCCTTACACCGAAGTTTGTCAAAAGTCAGGGCTGCTTGCAACACGCCACAAGCGTTATAAGGAATGTGCTGCATGTCAAAATAGCCTTGCAACTTTCCATCTTCTGCCGGAGTTCCGTGCAATGCGATGAACACCGCATCGAACTTAACCTTATTGCCGCTTATCGAAAAGCTGAAATCATTTTTATCAATCAAAATGCGTGTAGGATTATCGCGCTCTACCATCCAATCACCTCCCTCGATGATGATTTTATAGACGTTGTATTTATCCTTATCGAGGTGCTTACAAACTACCTCGGCGCTCTTGAGCGATATACCCCTTTCGCTGGCTTCCCCACCCGTAATGACGGCGATATTCTTTTTCATATTGATTGATGTATGGTTTAGATTTGATTAGATAAAGAAAATTCTTTCCAACGGTTGGCGGGCGATTATCTTTTCAACAAAGCGAACAATCCTATTTTCGTGCATGGAATTTTAGACAACCGCCATCCTTCGCCCATTTATCAATATGAACGACCGCATCAAATATTTAGTACAACTCGCCCAGCGCCTCCAATCTTCGGGTCAAATCAAAGGACTGATACAAACCGCCGGGCAAAAGAACACTTGGTTCGTTCCTCGATTTGTTCAACAAAGTCTGGATGCCATTATTCATCAAATGCTTGACGAACAAAAACTTCGTCAGTGGCTTTCGGCATATCAAATGAAGGATAGCAGCAAAACCATCGGCCTGATTATGGCGGGCAATCTGCCTCTGGTGGGCTTTCACGATTTCCTTTGTTGCTATGTGGCTGGTTGCGGAATGAAAATTAAACTGTCGTCGAAAGATGATGAGCTTTTTCCGGTGGTTTTCAATCTGTTGGCAGAAATAGATACGGGTTTGAAAGCTAAAGTGGAATTTGTTGAAACCCTGAAAGGCTTTGATGCCGTGATTGCTACGGGAAGCGATAATACCAACCGCTATTTTGAATATTACTTTCGTCCTTATCCAAAAATTCTTCGGCGCAATCGTAACTCGGTAGCTATTTTGAACGGCAAAGAAACCGATGCCCAACTGCATGACTTGGCTCAGGACCTCTTTCTGTACTTTGGCTTTGGCTGCCGCAATGTTTCCAAACTCTATGTGCCCACCAGCTATGACGTGCGCGTACTTTTTCCTCATTTCGCCGACTATAAATGGATGCATGAACACAATAAGTTCATGAATAATTATGATTATCAGCGCACTATCTTGATGCTCAACAAGCTGCCGCACTTGGCCAACGAGTTCATAATGCTTTGCGAAAATCCGGCTATCCCTTCTCCCATTGCTACATTGAATTATGAATTTTATTCGGAAGAAAAGCAATTACAGGAATTGCTTGATTTACATGCCGAAAGAATTCAGTGCGTTGTTTCGGGTGAACCGGCTAGGTGGAAGAGCCAATCTTCGGTTGCCTTTGGGCAGTCGCAACACCCGGAACTGTGGGATTATGCAGATGGAGTAGATACGGTACAATTTTTGATGGATTTAGGCTAAAACTATTATTGTCTTTTTATGGCGCATCAGTTATTTTTGGATTATCCAAATAAACCATCGGCTACGACGAGCAAATCAGAGACCGGTCATGTCATCAATATCTACAATTTCAAAAGGATTTATGATTGTTGCGTGAGTTACGGGGTGCGTTATCAACCCACCAATCCCAACATTTCGATTGTGAGTCTTCATAATTTATGGTTGGCCGCCGATGCACAAAATGAGGTGGTCAGTTCGGTGCTGGCGACTAGCAAAGCACATATCAACCAACGCGAGATTGCCTTTCAACCATTGTCTAAGTTGATTACGCGTGTTCAGAATTCTTTAAATGCTTCTGGGGCAAATGAGGAGGTCATCCGCGATGGCAAGGGATTGGCCAAACGGTTCAAACCGCAGCACCGGAAAAAGAAAAAGCAAACCGAAACCGACGAAACGGCTCCCGCAGATAAAGATTGGGTGAGCAACAGCCATCGTAGTTTTGTGCAGCAGGTGAATTATTTTGATCAATATATTGAACTGCTGAAAGTGGTTCCTGAATATGCGCCTAACGAAACCGATTTGAAGGTGGCGAGTTTGGAAGCGCTCTTAATTCAGCTCAAAGGCTTGAATGACAATATTGGTTTGACCGTCATCGCTCCCATACAGAATGCTCGGATAAGGAGAAACCATCTATTGTATGAGAAGGATACGGGCATGGTAGATATTTCGCTCAAGGTGAAGAACTATGTGCGCAGCGTTTTCGGCCCAAAGACCGACGAAGCCAGGTTGGTGACCAAAATCAGGATTAAAAGGTTCAAGCGAATGGCTTAATCGCCCAGCCTTGGGCGTGTTTTGATGGGAGAGGAGGGCACTTTGAACATATCTTAGGCTATTGTGTGTTGGTCTGATTCGATTGTTAATCTGTCTGAATACATTGTATACTTGTATCTCAATAATGTGTATCTATCTGATAATACAGTGTAATGCACTTTTAATAGTGTGTATGTGTATTTAAATATTGTGTAGTAGGCTATTTGATGTGTGTATATGTACAATCTAAAAGTGTATTTGTATTATTTGATTGTGTAAATATCTTCTATAAATGTGTATAGGTCTTATCTAATTGTGTATATGGCATAGGGGGATGTGTAATTATAGGGTTTAATTATTGGGAAACATGTCGGGGCTTTGGGAAAGCTTGTTTCATCCTCTTCAAAATCCCTTAATTGTTTGTCGGGATAATAGATAGAAGAGGAAAAGAAGGGGGAGAGTTTCTTCTACCAAAAGATAGTTCCTACGGAACTTGATGTGCGTTCTTCATGAATGATACGCTATCTTGGTCTTCAACTCGTAGGGTTGATGCCTTTGGTAGATACGATGGCCTTCAGAATTTCAAATCTCGTAGGGATGAACGATGAGAATATATCTTCGGATCAGGTACTTGCCGTCCGCCCCGATGGGGCTTGTAACAGTGGGATTATCCTTTTCTACCAAAGGGTAGTTCCTACGGAACTTGATAGCTGCCATTAATGAATGTTGCTTTATCTTGTGTTTCAACCCGTAGGGTTGATGCTTTTGGTAGATACGATAACCTTCAGAATTTCAAATCCCGTAGGGATGAACGAAGAGAATATATCTTCCGATCAGGTACTTGCCGTCCGCCCCGATGGGGCTTGTAACAGGGGGATTATCCTTTTCTACCAAAGGGTAGTTCCTACGGAACTTGATAGCTGCCATTAATGAATGTTGCTTTATCTTGTGTTTCAACCCGTAAGTTGATGCCTTTGGTAGAACGAAGAAGACTACAAAAGTTTTAGAAACTTTTGTAGTTTAGAAAAGAGGGGGCTTATCTTTCCTGCCAAAAGATAGTTCCTGCGGAACTTGATGTGCGCTATTTATGAATGATACGCAGTTCTGGTTTTCAACCCGTAGGGTTGATACCTTTGGTAGAAAAACAAGCATCCATTTACCTAATCCCGTAGGGATGAACGATGATTGAAGCGGCAAAAAGGATTAGAACTGTGTCACCGTTCTAGGTTGGACGAAGCGTGGACGGGAGGGTGCGGCAGGGATAGAACGGAAATCCTTTTTCCGCCTTTATCAGCGGGAAAAGATTGGAGTGAAAGCCCGGCTGCCGCCCAAATAATTTTAAAGAATTAGGAAGGGAATGTGTTTAGCGAATGTGGGTGACGTTGTCTTGTTTCAATGCCATCAGGGTTATAGCCTTTGGTTGAAAACCAATTATCCATCTAACTTATCTTGCAAAGGATGAAGGATGAAAACCTGAAAATTACCGCTCCAACAACGGTAAAATTACCTTTCCGATAGAGCCGTTTGGTTCTTGGATATGCAACAGGGCGGCCAGGGTGGGGGCGATGTCGGTCATGTTGACCGGTACAAATGTTTTGCCTTGGGAAACGTTCCATCCGTACCAAAGCAAAGGGATGTGGGTGTCATAAGGATAGACCGTTCCGTGGGTAGTGCCTTGGGGGAAATCATCGAGCCACGCGGGCTGATAAATGATTTGTATATCGCCACAGCGTTTGGGATTAACTCCGTTGGCGACAATGCTTTTGAGGTCGGGTTGAAGGTTGGACGCGGCGAGGTTATCGAGATCCACCACGTTGGCCACAGATTGCCACTTCATCAAATCGTCTTTAATAATGGTATAGATTTTTTCGCGAGAAATACCTTTTTCTTTGATGAGGGCGTGGTTGAGATAGACCTGCATATTCTCAAAATATTCTACCCAGTTGCCCTCACCCAACTCGGCGCGCAGCGCCTGATTGACTTCTTGCTTTACGGAATCGGGAATGAGCACGCCTGCGGGAATTTTTTTGCTTTTAGCGAAATCAGCAGCATGAGCAGCGCCGTGGTCGGCGGTCAGAAAGAGCAGGTAATTATCCTCGCCCACTTTATCATCCAAAAATTTGAGAAACGAAGCGAGCTCCCGATCCAGACGGATGTAGCAGTCTTCTGCCTCAATACTATTTGGGCCAAATTGATGACCGATATAATCCGTTGAAGAAAGGCTGACCGCCAGAAAATCTGTTGCGGCACCGTGCCCCATAAGTTCTGCTTCGATGGCGGCTTTGGCAAAGTCCAAGGTTAAATTGTTTCCGAAAGGAGTAGCAGAAATAATTCCCGGAGTGGATTTGACCAGTTCTTTCAGATTATGGGTAAAGACTGGTTTGGATTCGCCTTTGTAGGGGCGTTCAAACAATTCATCATCACCGGTGCTTTCCCAATAACGTGCGATGGGGAGAACCGTACTCCAGTTTTGCTGAATATAGGTGGCTGCCATTTTTTTTGCGTTAAAATCCTTGACCCAAGATGGTAGGGATTTCATGTAATAAGAAGAAGAAACAAAATTGCCGGAAGAGCCATCGAGCATATATGCGGCATCGGCAGTATGGCCGCCGGGCAAGATGGAACTTCGATCTTTCAGCGCAATAGCGATGGTCTTGGATTTGAAATTGGTGGCGAGTTTCAACTCGTCGGTAATAGTAGTGGTTAGTAAATTTCGCGGCGAAACGTTTCCTTTTATCTGACCGGTACCGATGATGGATTCTGAATTATCTAATACACAATAAATCCGTTTTTTAGAAGGGCGGTCGTACCAATCGTTGCCCACGATGCCGTGTATGGCGGGCACGGAGCCGGTGTAGATACTGGTATGGCCTACGGCGGTGTAGCTGGGGAAGTAATTGATGTGGGTGTTTTCGCAACTCAAACCTTCGCGAAGCAATCTTTTAAACCCATCGTTGCCATACTTTTCAGCATAACGATAAAGATAATCCCAGCGCATCTGGTCCACCACCAAGCCGACGACCAGTTTAGGTCGCGGATTTTCCTGATCATCTTCCGTAGTTTGTGCTGTGAGGAAATGAGTGAAATTTATAAACAGGAAAAGCAGGGCAAGAGTGCGAATCGGATTTTTCATAAGATGTTTTGAAGCGTTAAAAGTAATGTTTCAGACTTATGATATAAGGGCTACTGACATAGGGACAAAAAAAATCCCGCCGGATAAGGGCAGGATTCTCTGGTTAGGATTAGGGGAATGGATGCTACGCAATTTTTCTGCGCTCGTAAGGTTGAGCAAGAATATCTTGGTTTGGAGTCGAGATACCAAAGTCTTTATAAATCTCTTCCAGAGAATAGTTCTCTTCTTCCAAAATACGTGGAAGGGCTTCGGCAATAGTTCCGAGAATGCCTTCTATATCTTTCAATGTATTGTGGTTGGTGACGGTAATGCGCAAACCGGAATTTTTCATTGGCACCGCAGGAAATACTGTATTCATACAATAATATCCAGCATCCATCAACACGTGAGAGAGTTTGTAGTTCACTTCTTTTTTGCCGATGGCTACGAAGAAGATAGGGGTCATTTCTTTCTGTATCACCGGGATACCAAATCGAGCGGCTGTTTGAGTGAAGTAGAAGATGCGTTCAAACAAATTATCTTGAAGTGTTTCGATTTCATCGCTCAGGTGAATTTTGGCAGATGCTATGCTGGCGCCCAGAATGGCAGGTTGTAGCGGACCGGAGAAAATACTCGGGCTGCTGGCATTGCGCACTAATACTTTTTGTTCTTCGTCATAGAAGGAGAGTAGGCCACCGCAACTTCCAAAACCCTTGGCGAGCGAGGAGGTTACAATCATGCGCGGGTGGTAAGGGATTTTAGATAAAACATATCCGCGTCCGTGCTTGCCACTCCAACTCATGCCGTGAGCGTCGTCAACGTATAAATGGAACTGTTCGTATTTATTCAGTAGTTCATAAATCTCGCCGAAAGGGGCGACATCACCATACATGGAATAAACACTGTCGGCCATATACCATACGCGGTTATAATTCTGACGAAGTATCTGGATGCGTGTTTCTAAATAATCAAGACGGTTGTGTTTGATGATTTCGGTATGCACTCCATCCGGTTTCACCATTTGCACAGCATTCTTCACGCTATTATGCACCTGTTGATCCATGATGATGGCATCGTTTTCATCCATGATGGTGGGGATGATAGCAATATGCCCCAAGCTGGTAGTTGGTGCCAGATAAACCGGTTTACCCATGATGTCGCCCAACAAACCCTCGATCTCTTCATACATACCCATAGACACCGTCATGCGCGAGCTAGAGAATTGAGTTCCGTATCTTTTTACAGCATCTATCGCTGCCTCTTTCATCTTTTCGTTGGTCTCTAAACCAAGGTAGCTGCATGAACTGAAGAATTTGTATGGCTTACCCTTCACGGTAATTATTCTGCCATCAAACTGCTCATCTTCTGTCATTAAATGATAGAAGCCTAGTTCCTTTCCTTTGGAAGCATGTTGGTTGATGATTTCGATGAACTCTTTTTTCATAATGAATGAGGGGTTAAATGATTATTAATAGATAAACGGTTTAGTTATAACTCTTTTTTTGAACGGAGGCTACCGGTTGATTTTTTTTAAAGAACGTTGCCTTACGAATCCAAAGATGTAACGATGAGTTACATTTATATAAAGCCGGAAGTGATAAATAATCACAGAGATGTTTGCATTGTCCACTAAATTGTGCTTGCATTCTATTTATATTTGAACCAAAAGAATCTTCTGGTTAAAAGGATTATACGTTTCTTTCGGTTGGATGCATATTGGAATGAAAGGATCATTGGCTTCCCTGACGTTCATGATGTATGCCGTTGGTAATCTGATAGAGATTATCAACTCTCCTACGCATACTACTACTGACCCGCCGATAGTCTGGGGCACCGGTACGGTGTTGAGCATCGTTCTCTTGATTATCTCTTTTACCAAATACCGGAAATACACTTCGTTAGTTTTCAACGTGTTGGTTTATTTTGTCAACTTCAACCTAGTGCTGGGATTTGCCGCCAGTGCTCGTATTCCTGATGAGGCATCTAAAGTATATCAAGAATCCTTCTACCTATTTGTCTGTTATGCCGTCTTTTTTGTAACCAGCCAGATGCTGGACTCCCGCAGGGAATTGATTGCTATTTCAATTTTTGAGTTTTCCATCTTTGCTATTGCAGTATATATAAACCGAGATTACAAACCGATACTTTTACATCCGGAACAGATCCTGATGTTCGTGTTTGTGTTGATTGGAAATTTCAGTAACGGTTTATATCGAATGCGGCTGACCCAAATTTCGGGTGGCAGCGCGATCCAGTTTAAATCTATCAGCGAAAGTGCACGAGATATTCAAAGTATCGTGGATACCGATTTTAATTTGGTTTACATCAACCCATCCATTCAAGAGTTGAGCGGATTTAAGTTTTCAGATTTGAGCGGTAAAAACTTTCAAACATTGGTAAATACGGAGGATCATGAAAAGGTTTTAAAGGCTTTAGAAGCGATAAAATTAAGCCCCGAAGTGAAACAAAGTATTGAATACCGGATTACTTCTATCGGAGGAATTGATATATGGGTTGAAAGTATTTTCAGCAGTTTCCGGCAAGAGAAGAGTGATACGATTAAACTCATCTTCATTGAAACCCGTGATATTGAAGTGCGCAAGAAACTCGAGGCTGAAATTCACCAACAGTTGGAAGTGGAAGAAATGCTCATTAAATTTTCTAACCAGTTTATTAATGTAGAAAGATCTGAAATACAGCGGAGTATCAATTCAGCGCTGGGTGAATTTGGTCATATGCTGCACGCCGATGCGGTATTGGTTTACCATACTCACGGAAAACTACAGGATGAGTTTCTTTCCACCAACCAGTGGTTTTCTGATAGTAGTCAGGAACTGAAAGATCATTTTAATCTTACCATTAGAATTCACCAGCAATTATTGATTTTCCTTCGCTCACTTCGCGGAGATAAGTCGTCACATGGAAGTTATTTTTCCACAGATAAATTATATGAAATACAAGCACTCAAGCAACTAGATGTTTCGGATAAACGGTTTTATATCATTCCATTGCAAAGTGGCAACATCGTGAATGGCTTCGTGATATTTGTATTTGATGAAAGTACCTATGAGAATCAGTCGAGTTTCTTTGGATTGATTGGCAACATGGTGTCAAATGCCTTTACGCGCCTACGAACTGAAATCCGTTTGCACGAGGCGCAAATGACCAATGAATCTATTCTTCGGGCGTTACCTGACTGGCTTTATATTATCAACAAGGAAGGGGCATTTACCGGAACCAATAACTATTCCACACTTCCTGATTATATCCCGGACTATGGTTTGATAGGAAGAACCTTTAGTGAGCTGATGCCCGATGCTATTGCGCAGCAATTTAGTTCTGCATTGAATGAAGTGATAGATACCGAAATTGCTTCCTCGTTTGAATATCAGGATAAAACCATCCATCAAGGGCGATTCTTCAAGGTGATCATTGCACCGTTCAAAGTCAAGGAGTATCTGATTATTATCCGTGATATTACTGAATTGAAAGAGGCGCAGGAGGAGTTAATTACAAAAGCCAAAAATCTGGCGAAATCCAACAAGGAATTGGAAGAGTTTGCCTATATCGTGAGTCATGATATGAAGCAACCCATTCGCACGGTTATTTCTTATCTATCTCTGTTGAAGAGAAAGCATTTGGACCAGCTAACTCCGGAAGCGCAGGAATTTGTCAACTTCTCTATAGACGGAGCAAACAAAATGAGCGACCTGATTCGTGACATTTTACAATATTCTCGTCTTGACCAGCAGATCGAACTGATAAGCGGTAACATTCCGCTTAACTCTATTGTAAATAAAGTATTGAAAGGCCTTCATGAAAATATTGTGTCCAATAATGCTACGGTTACGTTCGATGAACTTCCAATGGTGAGCGGTAATGAAACGATGCTGACAGAATTATTCCAAAACCTAGTTGAAAATGGGATTAAGTACAATCGGTCTGAGAAAAAGACTGTTAACCTTCGAGTGGAAGATAATGGTGATTTTTGGAAATTCCTCTGCTCGAGATAACGGTATTGGCTTTGATCAACAGTATGCTTCACAGATATTTAAGATTTTCAAACGACTACATACCGATAGTGAATTTCAGGGAACCGGAATAGGCTTGGCAGTCTGCCAAAAGGTAGTGGAAAAGCATGGAGGTGAAATTTGGGCTGAATCTGAAAAAGGGGTGGGTACCACTTTCTATTTCACGTTACCCAAGAGCAAAGAAGCAACGCTTACTGAGAGCTGAATCGTTAAACTGCTATAAGTTATTAACCGAAAAGGATAATAGAATTTAGTCCCACTTGTCGCGGTCAGTGCGGTCATCTTCGGCAGCATCCAAATATGGATTGCGCTGCTTTTCGTTCATTTCAAGACCTTCGCGGTTTTGTCGCTCTAAAGTCCATGAATCGGTTAAACTGGTTTCAATCCAGAGTCTGCCCGATTTGCGAAATATCTGAGTGGATAAACCGAATTTTTCCCAAAGTTCGGATTCCACTTGCGCCACGGTATTTTCTGGACTGATATACAAGGCCCCCTCGTTATGAACTTTACGACAGGTTCCAAGTGTTCGTTCCGAAGAATAGATGGTTGATTTTGCTGAGGGGGCAGCTACAGAATGAGGAGTATTGAAAAATTCAAGTTTCAAAAATGGAAACTCAAGGTTAAACTCCTTTTGAATATCCAAAATGGTTCTTGAATCTTTGATTAGTATTTCCATAGTCATAAACCTCTGTTTTCTCTCTCTTTTTTTTAATTAATGCGCTACACCTTTTTTTGAAAAACTAAATCGTCCTACCTCCTTCTGTAACTCCTTTATTGCAAACCTCTAATTACATGAATGAATTATACTTCCGCTTCTCCTAATTGTTTCTTTCAATTATAGCTTGCGCAAATGTATTTGCTTGTAGAGTCTATTAACATGATAAACAACATTTATCGTTTATGACTTTCATCATAATTATCACAAAGGGAGAACTACCTGATATACATTGTCCCCACTTTAATCAAGTTTCGGAAAGTCTTTATATCTTGAACGAGAAAAAGGACGAAAACGTAATTTTGGATAGATTTCATCTTTTATGATTTTTAGCCAAAACATATCGAAGATGAATCGGCTAATGGCAGATTAGAAAGGCAGATTGCCCTGAATACGAAGCCAAAAGCATGGATAACCAAGTAATTAGACCTAACCATATAAGTCTTCTCTGTTATCGGTATCCTACAATTTTATCCGAATATTATTATCCTAAATTTTTATGCCTTAGAAAAAATAATATTTTTGCCGCCTCTTTGGAAAGGGCGCGTTCGTCTATCGGTTAGGACATCTCCCTTTCACGGAGGGAAGAGGGGTTCGATTCCCCTACGCGCTACTCAAAAATGCGGAGAATACGTTTCATACGAATTCTCCGCATTTTGCTTTTTACACTTTCTACTTGGACAAGTAGTACAATTAGCCTTTCTGGTGATGCAAATTCTTTCTTGATAGCCAGCATATTAGCACATTCCTTATATTTATATCCTTGATGAAAAGGTTACTTATTCCTTTATTACTCACTCCACTTTTTTCCTTTCCACAGTCCGTGGGCACTTTGATTGGTATGGTAAGTGGTGACGATGAAAAATTGGAATTTGCATCTGTGGTTCTCCTAAGAACAGATATAGGAACTAATACCGATAAGCAAGGGTATTTTGAACTAAAACAGGTTCCGGTTGGGAAATACCAACTCCGAATAAGTTTTATCGGATACGAGTTTTTTCAGGATGAGGTAGAAGTTAAGTTGGGTGAAATCACTGAGGTGAAGGTAACATTGATTGAACTGACTTCACATCTCAAAGAAATTGTCATTACCGGTAGTTTGAAAGAAGTAACCAAACTGCAAAGTGTTACTCCAGTGGATGTCTATACCACTAAATACTTTCAACGAAATCCGGTAAATAATATTTGGGATGCACTACGAAACGTCAACGGCATTTTCCCTGATATAGATAATGGGGTTACCAATACTACCGACATCCAGATAAACGGATTAGAAGGGAATTATTCTATGATTTTGATTGATGGTGTTCCGGCAATGAATGGTTTAGCAGGGATATATGCTTTGAACGCGATACCTATGAGCATGGTGGAGAAAATTGAGATTTTGAAGGGTTCCGCTTCGGCGCTTTACGGCTCGGAGGCTATAGCCGGTGTAATTAACATCAAAACAAAATCACCAACGAACACTCCCAAACTTCATGTAAATGCGTCTTTGGATTCCTATTTAGATGCAAATGCTGATATCACGACTTCTTTCAGAATTCATCGGGCAACCTCTATGGTATCTGTTAGCGGGCAAACTTCGCAGTACAGGTGGGATTTGAATAAGGATAACTTTATGGACATCCCACTCACGAATCGTATTTCTGTCTTTAATAAGTGGCAGTTTGATCGAAAGGATAGCGGCTTGACTTATATCTACGGACGATTCTTGTATGAAGACCGGTTTGGAGGACAGAAAGATATTCCCGGGCGAATAGCGGGAAACCCCGACTATTATTCAGAATGGATTAAGACTAACCAATGGCAAGTCGGGTTTCATTATCAACTCCCTGTAAAAGACCAAATGGTGCTTCGGGTGGATTATAGCGAACATTATCAAAAAGCTATTTATGGGATAAGCCGTTTTAACGGGCGACAACGCACTGGTTTCTCACAACTTACCTGGAATAAAAAGATAGATCGAGTAAATGATTTATTGATGGGAGCCTTATACCGCCTGAATTATTATACTGATAATACTGGTGTTTCCATTGACTCAGGTAGCATCCCCAAAAGATATAATCATATCGGGGGTGTTTTTATTGAGGATGAAATGTCTTTCGGAAAGTATCACAAGTTAGTGGCAGGAGTTCGGTTTGAGTATAGTCAAAATGCTGGACCTGTATTTACTCCCCGCATCAACTATAAGTGGAATTCAAAAGATGAGAAGCATGTGGTAAGGATTGGCGTAGGAACTGGATACCGGGTGGCAAACTTATTGAACGAAGGATTTGGAGCAATGAATGGTTCTCGACAAATCAAGGTCGCTGAACCGCTCAAACCAGAATACACTATCAGTGGTAATGCTAACTATACGCGGGTACAGGAGTTAAAAGGTGGTGTTCTCGACTTGGATGCGAGTGTTTTTCTTACCTATTTCACCAACTTTATCGAACCTGATTACAATGAGGATCCTAAATTCATTGTTTATTCCAACAACAAACGGGGCGCTATGTCCACGGGTTTTTCTGCCAATGCAGGCTTTACATTTAATTACCCGCTTAAGATTGGCATTGGATTTACCTATGCTTATGTGTTTGAGATTGAAGAGGATGAGAGTGGCAAGAGAGAACGTCAAGTGCCGGAACATTCGCCCCCATTCACGGCCAACTTCTTTTTCAGTTATCTTTTCCCGGCGCCACAACTATCTCTGGATTGGACGGGTACTTTGATAAGTCCTATGTTGCTGGCCACTGTACTGGATGATTTCCGGCCAACAAAATCTCCTTGGTACACGATACAGAATGTGCAATTAACTAAGAAGTTCAGGAAAGGCATGGAAATTTATGTAGGAATCAAAAACCTATTCAATTTTATTCAGAAAGATCCGATTCTGCGGCCCTTTGATCCTTTCAACCGGAATGTGCAAACCGATAATCCGCTCAACTACCGGTTTGATACCACCTACGGGTTCACCACTATGGAGGGCATCAAAGCCTTTGTAGGCTTTCGTTACACGCTTCTGTAGCTAATAGTTGCAAAGTTCACGCCACAAATATATTTTCGCCCCCGCATTTATAGAGGCTAAACGCAAAAAACTATAAATCAAAATATATGGCTGGAAGAATTACGTTGACTATGATAAAACCAGATGCGGTAGCAGATGGTCACACCGGGAAAATATTAGACATGATTATCGCTGCCGGATATAAAATCCAAGCAATGAAACTGACAAGACTACCTAAAAGAAAGGCTGAAGAGTTTTATGCGGTGCACAAAGAAAGACCCTTCTTCGGCGAATTGGTTGCTTTTATGACCGAGGGCCCCATCATCGCTGCCATTCTTGAGAAAGACAATGCAGTAGAAGATTTTCGCAAAATAATTGGAGCTACGAATCCTGCAAATGCAGATGCCGGAACTATTCGCAAACTATTTGCAGCCAATATTGAACGCAACGCCGTTCACGGTAGCGATAGTGATGAAAACGCGGCGATTGAAGCTGCTTTCCATTTCAGCGGACTCGAAAGGTTTTAGATTCCCTTTAGGAATTTACCTGTTCATACACCTCGTCTATCAACAGATGGCGGCTGTCGGCTGCTTCGGTGGCTAACACGTCGCATCGCTCGTTGAAGGGATGGTCATTATGACCTTTTACCCAATGAAAGCGAACGGTATGTTTTCGATATACAATTAGGAACCTCTGCCATAGGTCGGGGTTCTTCTTTTTCTTAAAACCCGTTTTCTCCCATCCAAATAGCCAGCGCTCTTTCACGGGCTCTATAACATATTTGGAATCGGAATAAACCTCCACTTCCATGCCTTCGCGCGTCAGGCTTTCCAGGCCCACTATTACGGCAAGCAGTTCCATGCGGTTGTTGGTGGTTTTCCGAAAACCCTGCGAAAGTTCTTTTTCATGGTGATTCCATTTAAGGATTACCCCATATCCCCCCCGACCCGGATTGCCCCGGGCAGAGCCATCCGTATATAATTCCACTTTCGCCATCGCGGTAAAAATATAAGATTTATCACCTGGTAGGTTTACAAACAGGTCAAAAGAATATTTTTGCGCCGCTTCTTTTTATGCTCCAAGCCTACCGCTCAAAGTCCGACATCACCAAGGCGCATATACAGATGCACTTGTCCATCATCCTGTGGGGGGCAACGGGCGTAATAGGCAAGGCAATTGACCTAAGCGAAGGGATGTTGGTCTGGTATCGTTTGATTATTACCACCCTGTCTCTGGCTGGATTTATTTGGTTCACCGGTAGAAGTTTCCGTGTCTCCATGACGGCCTTTCGGCGATTAGCTTTTGTCGGGGTGCTGCTGATGTTTCATTGGTTGTTATTTTATGGAGCTATCAAATATTCCAATGTCAGCATCACGCTAAGCGTTTTTGCATCCACTACACTTTTTACTGCTTTAATAGAACCGGTAATTACGCCCAAAAGATTCAACCGGATGGAACTGCTTTACAGCCTGATGGCGATGGCAGGCATTTTTGTTATGTTTTATACCGATACACATTCCTATACTATTGGGATAGTGCTCGCACTACTATCGGCTTTTGTCGGTGCGTTCTTCAATATTCTTAATAAAAACATTGTGAACGAAGTAAGAAGCGATGTTGTTTCCTTCTACGAAATTGCGGCAGGCCTGGTGGTGCTCACACTCATTTTGCCTTTCTATATTCAATATTTCCAACCCGAGAAATTGTACCCGGATACACAAGATTGGGTACTCTTATTCATTCTTGCAATCGTCTGCACTCATATTGCATTGACGCTTTCACTCAATGCGCTGAAACATCTTTCTGCATTCACTCTCAATCTGTCTATCAATCTGGAACCGATGTACGGAATTGCATTGGCTTTCTTCATTTTTGGAGAAAATCAAAACCTGAACTTCGGATTTTTTGTAGGAGCAGGATTAATTCTGTTGTCCGTGATATTGCACAGCTATTTTGCTGAAAAGGAGTAAAATCTCTTTCCCACAAGTTCAGCGCAACTTATTCCCAAGCGGTACTAAAGGTTTTTTGCAAATAGCAAATCGAGATTGCTGCTTTTAATATCAAACATTCTGGAAAGGTTATCGTTCGTCAAATGACCGATGTAGATATAGATGCCACTGCGAATTCCGCTGTCTTCGTAAATCAGATTTTTGATGCCGCTCATTTCTCCGCAACGAAGAAGGATAGGTGTCAGAATATTTGAAAAAGCGTGTGAAGCAGTGCGCGACACGAGAAGTAATATTAGGCACACAATAATGGGTTACATCATACTTTTTAAAAGTCGGCTCGGCATGAGAGGTCACCTCCGAGGTTTCAAAACAGCCCCCTTGGTCTATACTCACATCAATAATCAAACTACCGGCTTTCATTTTGGCCACCATCTCTTCACTTACAATCACCGGCGTTCTGCCGTGCTTGGAATGAATGGCTCCGATGGCTACATCGGCTGTTTGTAATTCTTGCTCCAAAATGCCGGGAGCAATGGTAGAGGTGAAGATTCGCGCGCCAATTTTTTCCTGAAGCCGCTGTAGTTTATAAACATTATTATCAAACACTGAAACTATCGCGCCTAAGCCCATACAGGCTCTGGCTGCAAAGGTTCCGACAATGCCCGAACCCAAAATCACCACTTTGGCAGGTGGAACACCCGATATGCCTCCCAACAGAATACCTTTTCCATGATTGGCGTTGCTGAGATATTCTCCCGCCAGCAGAATGACGCTGTTCCCCGCAATTTCACTCATGGCGCGCACAAAAGGGTAGCGCCCGGTTTCATCGTTCGTATATTCAAAAGCCAGTGCGGTTATCTTTTTCTTCATCAACGCTTGCAGATATTCTTTTTTGAGCATCGGCAGATGAATAGGAGAGATGAGCGTCTGCCTCATTTGCATCATGTCAATCTCTTCCATACTTGGCGGCGATATTTTGATAATCGTATCGGCCTTGAAAACCTCTGCCGCACTGTCCGTTATTTCTGCACCGGCTTCGGAATAGTCCGTGTCAAATAAGTGCGAATCGGTGCCGGCACCGGTTTCAATCAGAATACGATGCCCGTTGGCGACGAGCGTTCGTACAGAATCCGGGGTCAATCCAATGCGGTACTCTTGAAAGGCGCGCTCTTTGGGAATCCCGATAAATAGTTTTTCCTTTTTATGCGCCACCATCACCGGCGATTCCATAGGCTCTAAGCCTAATTTGGATACGATGCCTTCAAATTCTTTTTGCTTTCCTGCCATCTGGGGTTATTTTTTCAACTTTTAAAGATAGTGATTTTGCGCTCCTCACCATCACTGATTATATGAACCTGCACTGCATCATGGGGCAATAATTGAATGATAAGTTTCGGCCATTCTATAAAACAATATTCCTCACCGGTGATATATTCATCTATTCCTGCTGCCAAGGCTTCTTCCAGTGATTTTATTCGGTATAAATCTATATGATAAATGAAGTGTGAATCATGAATAGCCTGGTCAGCGTTCTGATTTTCGGTTTCTGATTTTGCTGGTTTGATTTCATATTTATTGACCAAGCTGAATGTAGGGCTGGAAAAATGATCATCGGAACCTAATTGCCTGCAAAGTTCCTTCACCAGCGTGGTTTTGCCTACGCCCATTTCACCATGAAGGGCAAAGACCTTTGATCCTTTAGCAAACGAAATAAGTTGTTCAGCAACTTTTGGCAGTTTGCTTAAATCATTCAGAACGAGGTTCAATTTCTCCATGATGCAAACGTAGCCAGATTGCCCCTTACTGATTTACTTAGGTGCTTTGGTAAAAGAATCTACCAAGATTTGTAAATGCTGATATAATTCTTCGCCTACCTCTTCGTTCAATTCTGGCATATCCAACTCTAATGTTTTTCGGTCGCTTGTTAATTGGGCAATTAATTCCTCTCCGGACTTGGTGGCAAAAATCAATACCTGTCGTTTATCTATCTTGTTTTTACCTCGTTTCACCCATCCGGCCTTTTCCATTCGGGCCACCAAACGAGAAACGTCGCTGCTGCTGGGTTCAGAT
Source organism: Bacteroidota bacterium (assembly GCA_016722375.1). NCBI lineage: Bacteria > Pseudomonadati > Bacteroidota > Bacteroidota bacterium. The sequence goes on from JADKJG010000004.1 coordinate 194,081, forward strand.
ACAAACTGGCGCAGATTATAAACAGCAATGCCTTCTTCCTTTGCCTCGCGAATAACATAGAGTGTTCGGAATTGTGTGGCTGTAATACCGAAGGGAGCCAGTCGCGTTTCCAGATGGCGTTCAATCATTACACGCAAGTAGTAAATGCTAACCAGTATCCGGTCGCCATAGCTCTGGTCCTTGTATTGAGGATATAAATCAACGATAGTTCTCATTGTGCCTTTGGCTGTATGCAATATTATAACGTAATATCTACCCAAAAGGTATCTCCTACCTACTATTTATAAACCCCCTGTACTGTAAATTAAATATTAGATGGCCGATAATCGTTTTGTGTAGCGTTTAATACAAAGTGATTATCTTTTTCTCTGCCCATAGACTATTGAATTAGCAATGCAAACCACACGGCCCGTTGCTGTTATATTTCGAGGCGAGGTCATGGTGCTTCGGAAGATTTGCTGAATAAAATTCAGACATTCCAATGTAGGATAGAAACAATCCTCTGTAGGTCACAAACTGCCCTACATAGGATAACATCTATCCTCCATAAGACAGCGCCCATCCTCCGCAGGACAGCCCCCATCCTTCAGAGGATTGCTCTAATCCTCCATAGGATGACATAATCCTACCCAGGATAACACCAATCCTACCTAGGACAGCCTCTATCCTACATAGGCGAGTGCTTGTCCTGCCCGGGATAGGAGCTATCCTACGGAGGATTCTGGTCGTTTTACCTAAACTTTCTAATGATTCTAAATGAAAGCAGGGAACGTATTGCTCCATTCTTAGTTTTTTATCACCGGTTGCTCGCTTTCTGAAACCTTTTTAAAAAGGTCTTCGTATAAGATTAGAAAAACGGTAATAATGAAACGGAAAAACACAGATAGTAAAGAGGAAATTGGCTTAATGGTTCTTTGTATTGTTAAGCTGGGTTTCAAAGATTTAAGCATAACGAAAAAAACATCACTGAGTGATAAAATTGTTAGAAAGATGACCGATAATTCTTACTTCCTAAACCCGATGCCTACTTTGGCATCTGTCAGTACAGCGATTAGTGAATTGAGACAGGCACAGGCCAAACTACCGGGCAGCAAGGAGCTTACTATTATACGCAATCAGAAGGAGAAAGCACTCAATAAGAAGATGGCACAACTTCAGGCTTATGTAGAAGCAGTGGCCGATGGCAATCCCGAGATTGTACTGAGTAGTGGTATGAATCTGCGCGATCAAAGAAGCCCCATAGGCTATTTGCCTTTTACAGAATGGATAAAGGGAAAAGATGGCGCCGAAGATGGGTCATACGAGTTAAGATGGAAGGTAGTGAAAAAGGCTTCGGGTTATAGAATTGAAATAACAGATGAACTTGTGAAGGGTTGGAAAAGAGTATTAATAACAAAAAAAGCGTCCATCACTGTTCGTAAACTAAAGCCCGGAGTGAGGTACAATCTCCGCATAGCAACTTTGAGTTCTAAAGGATTTGATGGTTATCGTACTGGCTATGCTTTCAGACCAAAACTTCCTTTGTATTAAGAGATAGGTGGAATAAATATCGGCAATGAAAATTTCTATGTGCCGCACCAGAGATAAGCGCTCAAGAATATTGTTCAAGAACCTCGATGTGGGTAAGGTAGAGCGTATTTAGGAAGCACAGGAACCAACGATAGGCAGCTTATCACAGCTCATTTTTCACAAGGCAGATATTCTTCTTTTTAAAATGTTGATCGAGGCAAGAGGTAAATAATATCTATGCGGCCTGTGTTTTTCAGAGGAAGAACTTACTTTGCCGTCAAATGATCTTATGAGAGTAGCTGCCTACCGTAAACTAACCTTCAACGCTGCCCATCGCCTGTATCGGAAAGATTGGAGCGATGAGAAGAATAAAGAAGTATTCGGGCTTTGTGCCAACGAGCATTATCACGGCCATAACTATCGGCTGGATGTGAAAGTAGTAGGAGAGATAGACCCCGAAACCGGTTATGTGATTGACCTGAGCGAATTGACTGAACTCATCCGGAAAGAAGTGATTGAATACTTAGACCATCAAAACCTAAATCTGGATGTGGAGGATTTTAAAAATCTGAATCCGACCGGTGAGAATATTGTTGTGGTCATTTATAATCGTGTACGAAAGGCGTTGGATAAGAAGTATGATTTGCAGATAAGGCTTTGGGAAACCGAGCGCAACTATTTTGAATATCCTGTGTGAAATATTTATGGCTTATGAGCCGAGCATAGAGGACTGCGCAATGAGTCCGAGTTCTTCTTCCACTTTTAATGGATTATAGCCCAATAAGATTGCTTTTGAAATATCAAGCGACACATCGGCAGGACGTGCGACGGACATCTTTACATCTTTTTGCGAACAGGCATGGATTTTTTCGGTAGCGATTTCAAATGCCTTGACTACCATATTGCCAAAGTCAAGCCGTGACAATCTTTCTTTTCCGGCTAAATGAATGATGCCGGAGGTTTTCTCAAACAGGGTTAAAATCCCTTCACTGATGCTACCGGCGCCGCAAACACTGCGGTATTCATCATGGAACAGGTGGAGCGTTTCTCCATTCCTCATTTGCCCGATAAACTGCTGCATATAATTGGTTGCGCTGGCTTCGGGATAACCAAACATCAAAGGCAAACGAAAGACCGTTGTGTCTGGATAGATGCGCAGCACTTCATCTTCGGCAATAGATTTTTGTTCCCCATAAGCACTAACCGGATTCTTAACATCGTCTTCGCGATACATTCCTTTGGTGCCATCAAAAACCAAGTCGGTGGAAGTGAAGGCTAAAGGAATATGATAATCAGAACAAATTCCGGCAATATTTTTTGTGGCTTCGACGTTCACTAGATAACTCTGTTCTTTATTTTGCTGACAGAAGTTAGCATCGGCCTTGGCGGCAGCGTGGATGACGGCATCCGGTTCAATGTCGTCAAAATAATTGCCGAGTGAAATGTAATCGGTGATATCGCAGTGAATCGTTATGGCACTTCTCGAATTTAGACTTCGAGAATGATAAATACCATATACCTCCCGATCTTTGGAAGCGGCTTTCAATAAATGATAGCCGAGAAACCCAGAAGCACCGGTGATGAGCAGCTTCTTCTTCACGATATTCTAACTATGAATGGACCGGTTATCGGTGGCCATAAGACAGGCTTCCTTGAATGCCTCAGTGTAAGTAGGATGTGGATGGCTCATGCGGGCAATATCTTCTGCGCTGGCGCGATATTCCATCGCTACTACGCCTTCGATAATTAAATCAGCAGCGCGTGCGCCAACAATATGAACGCCGAGAATTTCATCGGTTTCCTTAGAAGCAAGAATCTTTACAAAACCATCTATATCACCGCTGGCGCGCGAACGCCCCAAAGCGCGGAACTGAAATTTACCGGTTTTGTACTCAATGCCTTTGTCCTTTAATTCTTTTTCGGTAGCCCCCACGCTGGCAGCTTCGGGCCAAGTATAAGCCACGCCGGGAATCATGTTGTAATTGATATGTGGTTTCTGTCCGGCGATGGTTTCCGCTACGAATATCCCTTCTTCCTCTGCTTTATGAGCTAGCATAGCACCTTGAATGACATCTCCGACGGCATAGATACCGGGAACGGAGGTTTCTAATTGCTCATTCACAGGAATCCTTCCTTTTTCGTCAGCTTTTAATCCGGCTTTATCCAAGTCAAGCCCTGCTGTGTAAGGAACCCTACCAACAGCAACCAAGCAATAATCTCCTTTCAATTCTACTTTTTCTCCAGCTTTGTTTTCTGCGGTGACGGTCACTTCATTGCCATTCACTGTCGCACCGGTAACCTTGGTGGAAATTAGGAATTCCATTCCCTGTTTTCTCAATATCCGCAATAGCTCTTTGCTGATTTCTTCATCCATAGAAGGAACAATCTTGTCGAGAAACTCAACCACTGTCACCTTTGAACCCAAGCGCATATAAACAGAACCTAATTCTACACCAATTATCCCACCGCCAATGATGACTAAGTGCTCTGGAATCTCGGTCAAAGTCAGGGCCTCTGTGGAGGTGATGATTCTCTTTTTGTCAACCGTAATAAATGGAAGTTGGGTAGGTTTACTACCCGTAGCTATAATAGTTTTCTCCGTTTCGATTTCTGTTTTTTCACCTTTAGTGTTGGTGATCGAAATTTTATTGGCAGAAGCAAAAGAACCGATTCCTTTATAGGCATCTATCTTATTCTTTCTCATCAGGAAACCAATGCCGTCGTTGTTTTGACGAACCACATCTGTCTTCCGTTTTATCATTTGTGCAAAATCAATTTCGATTCCTTTCACATTCAATCCATGCTCTTTGAATTTGTGCATGGCTGCTTCGTAATGTTCCGATGAATCAAGCAGCGCTTTGGAAGGAATACATCCTACATTTGTACAAGTGCCCCCCAACACATCATATTTCTCAATGATAGCTACCTTCATACCTAATTGCGCACAGCGAATAGCTGCTACATACCCTCCGGGACCGGAGCCGATAACAACGACGTTATATTTTGACATCAAAAATGGTTTATAGTTCTAATAACAAATCAACAGGGTCTGCGCCAAGGAGCATTTTGTAAGGGTTTTCTAGGAAATCCTTTACAGCTACCAAGAAACTGACACTTTCTTTTCCATCAATAATCCGGTGATCATAAGATAGCGCCAAATACATCATCGGACGAATCTCTACCCGGCCAGCTATCGCAACGGGCCTGTCTTCTACCTTGTGCATTCCAAGTATTGCAGATTGTGGCGGGTTGATAATAGGGGTGGACATCAATGAACCGAAAACACCGCCGTTGGATATAGTGAAAGTGCCACCGGTCATGTCATCCATAGAAAGATTTCCATCGCGACCTTTGATAGCCAGCTCCTTTATTTTCTTTTCAGTTTCTGCCATCGAAAGCGATTCAGCGTTGCGAATCACCGGCACTACCAATCCCTTGGGCGTGGAAACGGCAATAGAAATGTCGCAGTAGTCATGGTAGATAAGGTTGCCCTCTTCGATATAGCCATTTACCGCCGGGAAGGCTTCTAATGCCAGGCATGCAGCCTTAGTAAAAAAGCTCATGATTCCCAAACTCACCTCATTCTGCTTTTTGAATTTGTCACCGTACTTTTCACGAATCTTATTGATGGCGCTCATGTCCACTTCGTTGAATGTGGTCAGCATTGCTGTCGAATTCTTAGAATACACCAGACGATCAGAAATTGTTTTTCTGAGGCGGCTCATCTTTTCTGTTCTTTCGTTTCTGCTAAACGCTTCGCGCTGTGGGCGGTTGGCTTTATTCCTGACGGCAGCTATGGCATCTTCTTTGGTAATTCTTCCTTTGATTCCTGTTCCTTTCACGTCGGATGATTTCAGTCCGTCTTCAGCTAATATTTTTTTAGCAGCGGGCGAAGGAAAGCCGCTCACACTTTCTGATTGCTGTATTTTGACTTCTGATTTAATTGGCTCTTCTTTCTTTGGAGCAGTGGTTTTTTTCTGTTCAGGTTCCGCCTTTGGTGCAGAAGCAGGTTTGGCAGCAGTTTCATCTATATTGCAAATCACGGCACCAATTTTTAAATCTGCTCCTTCTTTCGCTACGAATTTCACAGTACCGGCAATCGGTGAGGGGATCTCCTGTGATGCCTTATCTGTTTCCAGTTCGCAAAGAGGTTGATCCATTTCAACATATTCACCTTCCTTCACCAAATATCGCGAAAGGGTTACTTCTGTAATAGTTTCGGCTACGGAGGGAACTTTAACTTCTGTCATTTTCTTTTCTGTTATTCAGTGGTGAGTCAATTATTCAAATGCTCTTTTCAAAATAGTTTCTTGCTCCTGCGCATGTACCTTTTTAAACCCGGTGGCTGGAGAAGCAGAATTTTTTCGGGCAATGCCCTTTATGTTCATTTTGTCGTGAAGGCGGGCATGAATGAAATACCAGGCTCCCATATTTTCCGGTTCTTCCTGCACCCAGCAAACTTGCGCATCCGGATATTGGTTAGTCAGTGCAATCATTTTGTCTTGAGGGGTTGGATACAGTTGCTCCACACGCGCAATGATTACATCCTTTATGTCTTCCTTCTCTTTCTTCGCCAGCAAGTCATAATATATTTTGCCGGTGCAAAACAATACTTTCCGCACCTTTTCACTTTCGGCCTTGTCCACGATTAATTCTTGGAATCCGCCAGTCAATACATTTTCAATTGGCGAAATACAACGTGGATGGCGAAGCAATGATTTAGGACTCATCACAACCAACGGCTTTCGGAATGGCCAAGCCAGTTGTCTTCGCAAAGCATGAAAGAAGTTGGCCGGGTCGGTGATATTGACTACGACAATATTCATTTCGGCACACTGCTGTAAAAATCTTTCTAGGCGTGCCGAAGAATGCTCCGGTCCTTGCCCCTCATAACCATGTGGCAATAAAAGTACCAATCCTGAACTCCGCTGCCATTTGCTCTCTCCGGAAGTGATGAACTGGTCAATTACAATTTGGGCACCGTTCACAAAATCGCCAAACTGCGCTTCCCAGATGACCAAAGGTTCAGGACTGGGCATAGAGTAACCATACTCAAAACCGAGCACGCCATATTCGCTCAGATGAGAATTGTAAACGAAGAAATGCCCCTGATCCTCGGCGAGATCGCGTAAGCGACAATACTCTTCGGCGGTGTTTTCATCAGAAAGCACTGCGTGGCGGTGCGAAAATGTTCCCCGCTTTACATCCTCACCACTCAATCGAATATCATTCCCATCTAAAAGGATGCTTCCATAGGCGAGTAGTTCAGCCGCCGCCCAATCGAGCTTTCCTTCGTCCTGCATTAGGTGGTTACGCTCATCGAGATACTTCTTTACTTTTTTTAAAGGAGTGAATCCATCCGGGAATTTATTTAATCCTATTATCAGTTTCTTTACAGCCTCTTTTGTAATGGAAGTATTAGGTGATTCGAAAAAGTCTTCAATTTTCGCCGGGCGAAGTTTTTTCCAGGCTATTTCATTCATTTGATGTTGGTAAGGAAGGGGATGCTCCTTCACTGCATCAAGCTTCTGTTGTAACTCGCTCCAGAATTCCTTTTCCAGACGTTTAACCATCTCAGTATCTACCGTTTCATCATCTTCCAACTTTTTAGAGTAGATGTCGCGAGGATTCAGATGTTTTTCAATCAACTTATACATGAGCGGTTGGGTAAACTTAGGGTCATCGCTTTCGTTGTGTCCCCATTTCCGGTAACAAACCATATCCACAAAGACATCTTTGCCAAATTTCTGCCGGTATTCAGCCGCCAATTCAGCAATAAACACTACCGCCTCAATATCATCGCCGTTCACGTGAAACACGGGGGCTTCAAATGCCGCTGCGACTGAGGTACAATAGTCAGAAGACCGAGCTTCATCAAAATCGGTGGTGAATCCAATCTGATTATTGATTACGTAATGAATGGTTCCGCCGGTACAGTACCCTTCCAACTTGGCCATCTGCAATATTTCATAAACTACACCCTGTCCGGCTATAGCGGAATCTCCATGAATCAGGATAGGCAATATTTTTTTGAAGTCGGATTTATAGATAACGTCTCCCTTGGCACGGGTAAACCCGGTGACAATAGGACTCACAGCTTCAAGGTGTGAGGGGTTCGGCATTAGTTTTAGATATACCGATTTATTTTCTCCGACAGGATATTGGGTAGCAAAACCAAGGTGATATTTAACATCACCGTCACCGGTAGTAATGTCAAATTGTTGGTTTCCTTCAAACTCATTAAATATCTCCTCGTATGTTTTAGACATGATATTGGCTAATACATTCAATCTGCCCCGGTGAGCCATGCCAAAAATTACTTCCTTGACACCCATAGAAGAAGAATACCGAATAATGGCATCCAGTGCCGGTATAGTTGCTTCTCCTCCTTCAAGCGAAAACCTCTTCTCTCCGATATATTTGGTGCCTAAAAACTTTTCAAACAACACTGCTTTGTTCAACATCCGAAGAATATGCTCCTTTTTCTCGACTGAATAGTGAATCATTTTTTCGCGCTGCTCTATTTTTTCGCGGAAAAAATCCATCTCCTCTTTCAGGCGGATGTAACCTATTTCAAAGCCAATAGTGCTACAATAAAGAGCCTTCAACTTTCCGAGGATTTCTCCAAGTGTAGCATTGAGCAAACCTATTTCAGCACCTACGGAAAATTTTCTTTCGAGGTCGCTTTCCGTTAATCCGAAATAAGAAAGATCTAACTCTGCCCGGCGGTTTTTACGAGGCCTCAGAGGATTGGTATCTGCTATCAAGTGCCCTTTACAGCGATAAGCAGCAATCAGCCGATATACTTTCAGTTCATCCGCCGAAACGGAGGATTTCTTTCCGTTATAATTGAGCGTGGCAAAATCAAAGCCTTCAAAGAATTTTTTGAATTCTGGATCTACCGAAGTAGGATTGCTTTGGAACTTGAGATAGAGGTTCTCTATATATTCAGGAGTAGCATTGCTCAAAAAGGAATAAGTATCCATAGTTAAGTCTATGATTATTTAGCGTGCAAACCTAACAATGTAAAATTGGATTTTTGATAGATAAGGAGTGAAAAGCAAAGGTTTAATTATTAAAATCTCACAAAACCCTTGTAGATTGATATTTGCCAAAACAATTGTGTGGTTTTTGGAAAATAGCCTGTTAAATCTATATTTGCACTCCTTTTTTAAACAGAAACAAGAAATGGCCAATCACAAATCAGCAGAAAAACGCGCCCGTCAGACCGTAAAGCGCAGACTTTTTAATCGTTATTATGCTAAGAGCATGCGTAATGCTATCCGAGACATTCGCGCAGAGAAGAAAGATGCGGAAGCAATCAAAACGCTTCCTACCGTGTTTTCTGCTATTGATAAAATGGCAAAAAGAGGATATATCCATCAAAACAAAGCAGCCAACCTGAAATCAGGTTTGATGAAGCGTTTCGCTAAGGCGAAATAATTCTGCCGAAAAGCATAAACAAAAAAGCTCCGAAATTGATTTCGGAGCTTTTTTTATTTCTACCGCTTTCTCTTCACCCACTACGGGAACTCTTCTGTCAACAACTTCTTTTGTATCCCGTAAGGATATCTTTCTTTAATGACCAATGTCTATATCAAGATTAACTGTAAAACTTAAGGGTTTGGATTTTCTCTGCTTGGATAATACATTCCTAAAGGAAAATTGAAAGGAATGCATCAGAAGGATTAAAGAGCCTTATTTGATATCAACTTCCTTTCCTTGGTAAATTATTTTGCTGTTTTGGAACTCATGAACAAAAGCAACGATGCGCATATTCTCCGGTTTCCAGAGTGCGTCTAACGTTTTACTATATACCTTACGAATGACCCTTCCCTTTTCAAGTGTCACGGGCAAGTCATCGCCCTGAATATTGGTGATGAAATCGCGCATCACGTCCCGGTGACTATAAAAAGTATCAATAGTTGAGCCATTTAATTGCGGAGCTATCATTCCACTTTCGGTTACAAGAATGGTGAGTCGGTTGGATTCAGTTATGGTTTGGGTATAATGCAACTCTGCAATGACGGTCAATTCATTCTTAACTGAATCGTATAGCTTATCAAGTGAAATATTGACCGGTGTAGGTAAAGCTAATTGAGAAGAGGTATAGCCCGGCCATTTTGATGCGCCTGTCAGTATATTTGATTCACCGGAATAGACTTTACGATCCACTGAAGCTGCTGGTTCCAAGCCGATTTGTCCCAGATAGTCAAAAATCGTCTGTGCTTTCTGACTTTGAAAGTTTTGTGGACTAAAAGGATAAGGGTTTCCCAAAGAATTAACAGGGTGAAAACTGACGGAAATAACTCTACCCAGATTTGAAGATTTAATTGTTTCAATGATTTGATGTCCCTGTGGGCAATTAGGGCAGCGTACTCCGGTAAATTCTTCCAATACCACGTTTTTATCTTCAGCCGATGGGGACGGAGACTCCAGATAAGTAGTATCCGAAATTGAATTTTCGTTTCCACGGAGATTAATATTGGGACCTATTTCCTTACAAGAAGGGAACAAGATGATTAGAATCAGAGAAAAAATAGAAGCCTTAGAAAATGCTTTCAGCATGATATTGATTTAAAAAGTTGAATTTACTCCAAACTTAACTCCGCTGAAAGCCGGCTCAATACGGCACACACCGCCGGTGCAAACTATTCCTTCTACTTGCTTCACATAGTTCAATGTGAAGCGGTGCGCGCCAATAGTGTAACCTGCAAAAACAGAATAATAATGGTTAGCATAAGGATTGATTTCCGGGTTGGGTTGAAAGTTCCACATATCCGAAACTGAAAATGAGAAATGCGGTGCGATATTAAACTCCACTAAACCATACATCCATTGCCCATAATCCTTCTTCACATTTTGGTATTGCAACTCAACTCGCAGTGAAGATTTTCTGGTGAATTTATAGGTGAACTCAGCAAAGGGGGTGTAGCAGTTGATGTCATGTTTCCCTTCTTTTCGGTAGATGAATTTGTTATACCGAACATATTGGAAGCCAATCTCCGCTTCAATCTTCTTGTTAGGGCGATAAATCGCTGCAAAAAATCCCTCTCCCCAAAATACCTCTTTTGAAGGATTATATTTTTTAAAAACGAAATCTCGGATAAAAGACCCACTGAAAGTCAGATTAAGTTGATTGATAGGAGAATAGGTTACTTCTCCCGAAAAGGCAAGTTCGTGATTTTCAAGAGAAGGAGAGAAATATCGTGCTGGAAGCCTCAAGGAATTTTGTCGTGAAACCGGTGGCAGAAAATTCATCATACCATCAAAAAGCGCCTCTGTAGGGTTGGGATTTGTGTGCAAATAAAAGTTTTCGGTGCGCTTGACTTGCAAGGTAACGCCGATACCTTTGCGGGAATAATTTAAAGAGGTGAAAAAACAATTGCCCGGCGAGTTAATCAAAGAATCGGTGGCGGCATAAATCTGATCTTTCTTAATTGCTTCCGATGTTTTATAAGCCCCTTCAAAATACCAGCTAAAATTACCAAACGTCAGCGTGTTATAAGCTGTAAAAGCGTACGTATTATACTTAGGAACAAACCTTCCAATAGTATCATAACTTTCAATGGTAGCAACCACCAAGTTGATGTTCTCCTGATTCATGCTGCGGTTCACAATGCCTACACCGGGCTGAAAAATGACTTTATCCTTTATGGCAAAATTTCCGTCGGCATTGAACCCTACAATGATGGGTTTTTGAAAAGAAAACTTCAACCGCTGCACACCGGCAAATGCTTTTAGGTTCAATTTACCCTTTACATCATAGTCTAGTTTGGCGCCTACCAAAGCGTTATCTATCCCTAGCGATCTTTCCTCAAAAGTGCGATAGATAATGCCGCTGCCAATCTGGTCATATATATAGCCGCCTGTAATGCTCAGATCTTTGATTTTCTTCTTTATAAAGAAATTACCGACGCCTACTCCGGTATATGGAGTAGTTGGGACCCGGAGAATAGAATTATAGAAGAAGTCAAGGCGGACGCCGGTTTGAAGATCAAATTTATCGTTATTGTAGTTCAGATTAAACCAAGCATCGGTTCCTACTTTCAGGTTATCATAATGAGGCATGTTGGCAGCACCGATTTTTTCATCACGAATAAAAAAGTTAGTGTTTGACTGAAAAGAACCTGAGAAATATCCCCATTGGCTATAGCTTGGCAAACACGTGGCCAGAAAAAAGATAAGTGCGAATATTTTATAAAATTGCATCAGCGATATAATAGGTAACGGCTGTAAAATTATACGAATGAATGATTTTACAAAAAATGTTACAGTTCCGCCTGCAATATTACCTTTGACACAAAGGTTGACTAACCTTGCAACTAAACCAAATCAATGTTTAAACAAATAGCAGTTCTTTTCATACTTATTTTGAGTCTTTCTGTTCAGGCACAGGACACGAAAAAGGGTATAGAGAAGGTGATTGGAGCAAAGACCCTGCCGGAGGTAACGCTCACAGACATCAATGGCAAAAAGGTGAATGTAGCCGACTATGCCCATTCGGGAAAAATCACTGTATTGAGTTTCTGGGCTACTTGGTGCGTTCCCTGTAAAAAGGAACTGAACAATATGAGCGACCTGTATGACGACTGGAAGAAGAAATACAATGTACAGATTATTGCAGTTTCCATTGACGATTCCAGAAATGCCTCCAAAGTTAAACCCTATATTGAAGGGCAACGCCTGCCTTATGAGGTTTTGCTTGATGTGAATCAAGAACTAAAGAGGCAAATGAATATTCAAAGCGTCCCCTTTACAATGGTGGCCGACTCGACCGGAAAAATAGTTTACTCCCATTCCGGCTATGTAGATGGAGATGAATATATTTTAGAAGAAGAACTTCAAAGATTAGCCAAGCATTAGGCAAAGCTAACTACCTGATTATTGACTTTTTAAAAAAAGGATGTTTCCAGCAAATGGAAGACATCCTTTTTTTATTGAGTTAAATATTTTCGTCTTGGTGGTAACATTTTTTTAAATTTTTACGTAGAACATACAAGATGATAAGGAGCTATTCGTTATCTTAGTATCGTCAATGTATTTTCTAACCTAATTAAATCCATGTATTATGAACGTAGTAATTCGTCCCGTACACTTTGATGCCTCTACACAACTCGTAGATTTTGTAAACAAAAAACTTGACAAGTTGGAAACCTATTTCGACCGAATCATCGAAGCAGAGGTCTTTTTGAAGATGGAAAGCAACCAAAGCATTAAGGATAAGATTGTTGAAATTAAACTGCATGTACCGGGCAAAACATTGTTTGTCTCAAAAACTTCAAAAACCTTTGAAGAAAGCACTGATTTAGCCTTGCAAACCATCGCGCAACAACTCAAAAAGCAAAAACAAAAAGTAAAAGCACATTAGATAATTAGAAACGGCGCCGAAAGCGCCGTTTTTTTTACCCCACAGTCCTGACAATTGAAATCACTCAAATATTTTTCCTCCCTGTTGATAATTCAATTAACTGTTTAGATTTGCGCTCCGTTTTTAGAACGGTTGTTCATTCATATATCAGACTTGAAGCCTGAAGTTGGGCTTAGGCAGGTTAAAACAAGCCCCGCGAAGCTCTTTAGTGAGCATCCCGATGTGAATCGGGAAGGTTGGGGATTAAAACAAGCCCGCGTAGCTCAGTTGGTAGAGCAGCTGATTTGTAATCAGCAGGTCGGGGGTTCGACTCCCTCCGCTGGCTCTGAAATAAAAATCTTTCCTCTTTTTTGGAAGAGGAAAGAAGGATTGAAGTAGAAAATAGTTCTTTGATAAGTTCACCCTAAATGGGGAGATAGTCAAGTGGCCAACGACAACAGACTGTAAATCTGTCCTCTTACGAGTTCTCAGGTTCGAATCCTGATCTCCCCACTTGATGAATGCTGAATGTTGAATGATGAGTGCTGAATAAAATTTATCATTCAGAACTCATCAATTCATAATTAACAATGCGGGAGTAGCTCAGTTGGTAGAGCGACAGCCTTCCAAGCTGTAGGTCGCCGGTTCGAACCTGGTCTCCCGCTCAAGAGGAAGAGATGAGTTAAGGATTTTGAATGTTGAATGAAACATTCATTTTTCAAAATTCTAAACTCAAAATGGGCCTGCCGTTGTAGCTCAGTGGTAGAGCACTTCCTTGGTAAGGAAGAGGTCGCGGGTTCGATTCCCTTCAACGGCTCTATAAGTGGAAAGTGTATTAGTAAACAACAATAAACAATTTTAAAAACAACAATTAAAAACAATAACAATGGCTAAAGAAAAATTCATTAAAGACAAGCCGCACGTTAACATCGGAACCATCGGACACGTTGACCATGGAAAAACCACTTTGACTGCTGCTATTACTACAGTATTATCCAAAAAAGGACTGGCAGAAGTAAGAGACTATTCTTCTATTGACAATGCTCCCGAGGAAAAAGAAAGAGGTATCACGATTAACACGGCACACGTGGAATATTCGACGACAAAACGTCACTATGCACACGTAGATTGTCCGGGCCACGCCGATTACATCAAGAACATGGTGACCGGTGCTGCTCAAATGGATGGAGCTATCTTGGTAGTTGCTGCTACCGATGGACCAATGCCTCAAACTCGCGAGCACATCTTGTTGGCTCGTCAGGTAGGGGTGCCTCAAGTTGTTGTTTTCATGAATAAAGTTGACTTGGTGGACGATCCGGAATTCCTTGAATTAGGAGAAATGGAAATCCGTGACCTTTTGACTTTCTACAAATTCGACGGCGCTAACATTCCTATCATCCAAGGTTCTGCCTTAGGTGCTTTGAATGGCGAACCAAAGTGGGTGGCTAAGATTGAAGAGTTGATGGATGCTGTTGATAACTGGATTCCGGTTCCTCCGCGGATGGTGGACCTTCCGTTCTTGATGCCTGTAGAGGATGTATTCTCTATCACAGGTCGTGGAACAGTGGCTACTGGTCGTATCGAAAGAGGTGTAATCAATTCAAACGATCCGGTTGAAATCATCGGATTGGCTAAAGAAGGCGAAAAAGCGCTAACCTCTACTGTTACAGGTGTTGAAATGTTCCGTAAGATTTTGGATAGAGGTGAAGCTGGCGATAACGTTGGTTTGCTGCTTCGTGGAATTGAAAAAGAACAAATCAAGCGTGGAATGGTTGTCTGCAAGGCAGGCTCTGTAACTCCACACACTGAATTCAAATGCGAAGTGTACGTATTGAGCAAAGAAGAAGGTGGACGTCATACTCCATTCTTCAACCAATACCGTCCTCAGTTCTATTTCCGTACTACGGACGTTACCGGTGAAATCACCATGCCTGCAGGTGTAGAAATGGTGATGCCTGGTGACAACGTAACCTTGACTACCAAACTAATCTATCCTATCGCGATGGAAAAGGGTCTTCGTTTCGCTATCCGTGAAGGTGGCAGAACCGTAGGTGCCGGTCAGGTAACTGAAATCATCAAGTAATATTTCATTACAATAATCTTAAAAAGGCACCCTGCAAAGGGTGCCTTTTTTTTGTGCCTGTTATTGCCAAGTTTTTACCATAGCAATTAGTAGACTTCTTCGGAAAATCGTCCATTTGTCTCCCTCTGGAGGGAGTGTAGAGGGAGGAAATTAAACAAACCCGATTTTCCGAAGAAGTCTAGTATGGAAAATCTGAGGCAATCTTCATTTGTGTATTCTTAATTCTCAGAAGGATATAAAACAAGAAAACCAAATACAGTTTCACTCAGTTGCGCGGAGTAACCGAGCACTCGGAGAAAATAGAATATACTATAAACAGATTCGATAATCAGCGTGCGCTGCATCTCTGTGACCTCTGCAAGAAATCTTTTTTCACGGATTAGACAAAGTAGGAGATTTATAAGCTCCTGAAATCACTTCATCCTATATGCAATTTGCTCTGCCCTTCATGCAATTGCACCAAGGGCAGATGCATATATCAATGGTATTGATGCTGATCGCATCGGTATCGAAGTCATATAAAAATGGCATTGATGCTGATTGCATCGGTATCGAAGTCATATAACAATGGTACTGATGCTGATTGCATTGACCTCGATGTCATATAACAATGGCATTGATGCTGATTGCATCGGTATCGGTTATATATTACAATGGCATTGGTTCTCATTGCGGCGATGGCATTGTATTATAACAATGGTATTGATGCTGATTGCGGAAGAGGGTGGTGCAATTGCATAAGCATTGGTTTACCATAAGTAATGGGGGGAATAATATAAGTAGGGGTGGTTTTGACTAAAGGTGAGGTGGTTCAATGAGAATGCATCCGGGCCAGAAATTCGGGCATCTCTTCCATATAAGTGAAAATGGTGCTGTCGCTTCTTTTAACTGTCCTGACTAAGTGCGGGGCTGATTGCGCAAAAAGAGCGTCGGTGGTGAAAAGGATAAAAAGAAGGATGGTAAATTGTTTTTTCATGAGGAGAAAGTAGGGAATTATCACTAAGAACTTTTTGCATTTAGGTTGTTATAAAAATAATTTTTTTCCAAATTTTTGGATATATCAGATCTGTCCGTAAATTTGTCCGTGTCCGTAAAAATGTCCGCAATATGATAAATGTAAAATTCTACCTCGATAAAGCCGATAAAAACAGGCAGTACCCAATTCATTTGTTTATGCGTGAAAAGGAGGTACAAATAAAAGTGGCTATTGGCGAAAAAATCAAGAAAAAGGACTGGAGCATTAAGAACCAATGTGTTAAAGAAACTGAGTATCGGCATAAATCAATAAATAAATTCTTGGGTTTCTTAAAGCAAGAAATTGAAAGACATTTAGAAACCGCGCCTCACAGCCAGTTGACGGATAAAAAATTAAAGGAAAAAATTCAGTCCCTTGTAAATGATAGGAAGGTTAACACAAGTGTAAATATCGTCTCGGAAGATAGCAACTATCTAAAGGGTAAAGAATTGGTCACTTTTATTGATTTGTTTGCCGGGGCGGGAGGGTTTAGTGAAGGATTCTTACAAGCGGAATCAAATCACAAATTGTACGATTTTTTATTCGCCAGCGATATTAATGAAAACTGCGAATTAACCCATTTAGCCCGGTATAATTTTCAATTGGGGTTAGATGCTGAGTTTTTAAGGCAAGATATTACGGAGCCAGATTTTCTTGATAACCTTTTAGCAAAAATAAAAGGCAAATCAGTAGATGTTGTTTGTGGAGGTCCACCTTGCCAGAGCTTTAGTTTGGCTGGCAAGAGAAAAAAATTCGACAAGAAGGATGACTTGTTCGCCCATTACTTAAAAGTCATTCGACAGTTAAGACCCAAGTACTTTGTCATGGAAAATGTCAAGGGAATCCTAACGAAGGAAGAAGGGAAGATTCAAGAAATGATTCTGCAGGAAATTCGGTCAATTGTCGACCTCAAAGAATTTCATCAAATAATTTCCTTTGTTGCTGGTCTAAGAATAGCGGAGAAAAAGCAATCCTTTATTTTGGAATGCTATAGCTTACGGTTGCAATTTGAGACCGCTGGGGAAAAAGAAATTGAAAGTTACAAAGAACGATATATCCAAAATGTCGAAAACAAATTCAGGGTTTTGACACCCCAAATAGTAGATTATAAAACGAGCAAAACTGATGTTCATATCAGCACCATTAGACACGGCTTCAATTTATTGAAGCGAACAAAGGAATTGGCATATATCAGGAAAAAAACTATTCAGGAAAAGGCGTTTTGCGATTTAGATAATGATTCTTTCGTAGGATACTTTGATAATTTCCTCACGTCAATCGAACCGGGAGCATCATAGAGGAAATAAATCAGGCCTTTAAGAGCCTTAATCCCCCCGTACAATACAAGAATGAAATCAACGAAATAATTAACGCGTTAGAAATTTATGTTTCATCTTTTGATGAAAGTATGGAGGGCTTGCAGTTTTTTGCAGCAAAGGCTAAAAAGGAGGGGGAACTGAAAGAAATTTTATCGCATATCCGTCTTTACAATATTGAAAAACCATTTGTTGCCCTTGCCTCTAACTATGGAGTTCCTCAAAACCGTGAACGAGTTTTTTTTATCGGCTGTCGTAAAGACCAGAGTTTAATTAGGGAAATCCCCGTCACGGTAAATGGAATCGAGAAGGTTTCAGTTTTTGAAGCTTTGTACGACTTAGATTTTATAAACAATGACGATGAAAGAAAGTATTACGAAGAAGTAGACCTCAAGGTAAAATATAATGGAACAACGGGGAAGATGTTGTCACTGTTAAAAAAGCGAACTGCTGACGGAAGAGTGGATGAGCGCAAAGGTCTGACTTACGCAGAATGGTCGAAGCAAGGGAGATTAAACGGCAGATTTGCTAATGCTAAAAAACCATTTTATGTAAGAAATTTTGAAGAGTTAGATAGCCAGTTAGCCCACTTTATTGTTCCCTTGCATAACCACAAAACAAGTAAGCAAAATGAAGATGTCGTTAGACGGCTGGAAGTGATTTTGAAAGAAGGGGACTATGATGCTGCCAAGAAAAAATTGAAGCAAATAGGTCTAGATTCGGAAAAGAGAAATTACAATGTCTTAAATCCTAGTGGCCAAAGTCCTACGGTTATGACAATCCCTGATGATTACATTCACTACTCCAGCCCACGGGCTTTAACCGTTCGTGAAATGGCTAGGCTACAATCTTTTGATGATTCTTTTGTTTTTCAGGGGAAACGTTCCACCGGGGGCAATAAACGCAAAACAGAAGTTCCGCAATTCACACTGGTTGGAAATGCGGTGCCGCCTTTGATGGCGAGAGCTGTAGCCACTGAAATTCTGAAAAATATTTCCTAAAGGCCAAAATAAGAAAGGACACCAGTAGGGTTCAAAAATGGAATGGCACTTCTAATATCTGTTCTAATTCCAGTTCTGAAGCCGTTAGTAAAGTTGTTAGTGAAAATCTCTTTTAACGACCTTGCTATACTGGGTGATGTGGGTTTGCCCCAATAATTTCCTCCTGATAGGTTTGTAACTCGTTTTACCGAAACCGATGTTGTTTTGAAATTTGTTTTCTTATTTGAAGGTACTGTAACAAAAGAATAAGTAAATCTATTAGCATTGGATATGGCAAATCCATTTCGCCCTATTGAAATATTTCTTCCTGGAAAACCATTGGCAGAATAGATCATATCCCACAACATCGGTACCTGTGCATTATCATTCCAATTTGTCTTACATTGAATAATGCCAATTTCAAGCTGATTGAAATCTCTTTCAGTTAAATAGTTGATCAAATCAAAATTTATCTTCCCTTTTTTCGTAGGTGGTATTATCTGGCCATTATTCCCACTTACTTGCAACTGAGCTATTTCAGTATTGTATTCGACACTGTTTGGGAATACAATCAGTGTTATATCTGATTCTGTATTGCAGGCAATGTTGCCATAGTTTACGGTGATAGCGTCTTGAATGGGTTTAGGAACCAAGCTCATTTTTTTTATAGCAACAATTCTGCTTCCCACAGTACAAAGATTTATATACCAACAAACTAGCGATTCCCACGCATTTCCTCCACCGGACAAAGAACTTTGACCCCTTCCAGTCCCTCCTGTTGTCTGAAAGATATATGATAAATTATCTCCTAAGTTTAGAATATCATTTTCTTTGTAATTCGGGCCAAGTAGGTTCATTATTTCGGGTTGCCATGCCTGTCTAATATTTTGCAGGTTACTTGTTGCAAATAACTTCTCAACCGCAATTTTTCTAAGCTCTTCGGGTATTGTATTATACATTTTGGAAGAAATTACATTTGGACTGTAAAATGCAAATATTGCATTTTGGACTTCTTGAAGTGCATATTTAGTCGGCAAAATCCCAAAACGGCCAATTAATCTCTTATAGCCCTCTTATAGTTCCATACTTGTTGCGCTAATTTCTGTAGGAATGGATTATGGAGAATATCCAGCTGTAGAGAATTATCTAGTTTAGCCACATGAGAGTAAAGGTTTTTAAAGCGTACCTTACCACAAGAATAATGTTGCGCAGGTCTCGTATCGCCGTGCGCCTAGCCGCAGCACAGGCATTGAGCATTGCCGGGTATGTCATCAACGCAAAACACGGCTGGATAGTGCGGGAGAATCAGGACGGCACCACGACCAAAATATCCCGATACAGAGATAAGCATCAACTTCCGGTTAAGCTTGACTAAGTTCAATTTATGATACTGGATTAAGTTTCCAACTAAATCCAACCACCTTTGAAGTGTTTGCTTGAGTTTGCAAACCCAATTACCTGACAATAAAACAAATTCCCCCATCTCTCCAAACATTTCAAGTAGTTGCAATTGCATAATTGGCATTGCAATTGTCATGGTGGATAAGCCCGAAAAAAATGACAATTAAATGACACAAGGGATGCAATAATCTGAATACGCTTTTCGTTTATACAGTAAGCTACGAAAGAGCCAAATGGTTAAACGCAAAATGAATGATTATGAAACAGAGAAGCAAATAAATTTTCCGGACTAATTCTTCCGATAGGATTCTCCGGAACGGGTTAATGGCTCTCCGACTGTAAACGTGGGAGGATAAAGGCACCTAGTAATCACAGCCTTCGATGGCATTCATTTTTAATCTTTAAATACATGTTTTATGAAAACGGTAAAAAAGCGCTCACTAAAAATGAGACGTGAGCGCAATAAATGTCGCGTAAACAGATTACGCAAACAAGGGGCGATGTTTGGTTTAATGTCTAGCCCTATATTCATCTTGGTATCTATTACTTATGCATTCAGAAAGTTGACCAGTCCGGAAAAAACGCTGGCGCGCGTTCGCTTCCACCTCTTGAAGCTGGCGGGTAATGTCAATTTTCCGACGGTGAATCCTACCTTGGCAGATCTGCAATTGAAGGCAGACCAGTTGCAAGCTTTGATTGATGCCGCAAAAGGCGGAGATCATCTGCTGATTCTTCAACGCGATGTGGTGGAGGCAGAGGTCATCGAAATGATTCGCCTGCTTGGCTATGACATCCAGAAGCAAAGCAATGGCAATCGGGAGATGATTGAGAGCGCGGGTTTTGAAACCCGTAAACCCGGCACTCCAACGGTGGCTCCAGATCAGGCCTTGGTCAAGAAGATCACCGCGCTGCACGGTGCCAAGGTGAAGCTGACCTGGACCAAGTTGACTGGTGCTAAAGTGATGTTGCTGGAGGTGAATACTAACCCTGGTTCGGGTATTTGGTACCAATGCGGTATTTCAGACAACATCTTTATCGTAATCGAGGGATTTCGGGCAGGTGCAGAGTATGTTTTTCTTGAATCGCAAGAGAAGTACTATTTCCGTTTGCGCGGCTGGAACCATGTTGACTTTGGCGATTTCAGCGAGACTGTAGATGCCGTTTGCATCGAGTAGCAGCACTTTTTATTTGTTTCATGCTGCGGGCGCTCCCAATTTCGGGGAGCGCCTTTTTTTTATGTTTGTGCCTCGGAATAGGAAATTGGAGAGGGATGGAGGCAGATGCCCGATATATTTTCCATCTATCATATAAGATTATGAGCAAGAGGGATAGTGAGTTCCAACAAAAGGCTTTAAAATGCTAAAAAATAGTCAATAAATATTTGGAACTCTCTTAGTAACTACTATTTTTGCGTTCCCTTTTTAGGAGGGGTACGTGAATTCCCAAAGATTAAATGGCAAAACAGGACCTAATAGAGTAAGACGGAACCATCATTGAAGCATTAAGCAATGCGATGTTCCGTGTGAAATTAGAGAATGGACACGAATTGATAGCACATATTTCGGGAAAGATGAGAATGCACTATATCAAAATACTTCCCGATGACAAAGTGAAGTTGGAGATGAGTGCTTACGATTTGAATAAAGGAAGAATAACGTTCAGATATAAATAAAGAGTACAAAAAAAGGGGTCATGAAAGTAAGAGCATCAGTAAAGAAAAGAAGTGTGGACTGCAAGATTGTTAGACGCAAGGGGGTAGTTTTTGTTATCAATAAAAAGAACCCCAAGTTCAAACAACGTCAGGGATAATTCATTAAATCAAACCAATAAATTAAAGAATGGCTAGAATATCAGGTGTAGATCTTCCGAAGAATAAAAGAGGAGTAATAGCTCTTACGTATATATATGGTGTCGGAAGAACCACAGCAGAAAAAATCCTTACGTCTAATGGTATCGACATTAACATTAAGGTGAAGGACTGGAATGACGAGCAGGTTAACGGAATTATCCGCTTTATAGGCGATAACCTGAAGCTGGAGGGTGAATTGAGGGGAGATGTTCAACAAAACATCAAACGTTTGCAGGATATAGGTGCTTATCGTGGCATTCGCCATAGAAAAGGATTACCTCTTCGCGGTCAAAGAACCAAGACGAACGCTAGAACAAGAAAGGGTAAGAGAAAGACCGTCGCTAACAAAAAGATGGTTACTAAATAATAAATAAAGGACAGATCATTAAAGATGGCAAAACAACAAACACCACAACAACAATCGGCTGTAGCTAAGGCAAAAGCCAAAAAAAGGATTGTAAAAGTAGATTCTGAAGGCAAAGTCTTTATCAATGCTACTTTCAATAACATCATCATCACCTTTACCAACATGAGCGGACAAACCATCAGTTGGGGGTCTGCCGGTCGTGTGGGCTTCAGAGGTTCTAAGAAAAACACACCTTATGCGGCGCAGATGGCTTGTACAGAAGCGGCCAAGGTAGCCCATGAAGCAGGCTTAAGAAAAGTAGAGGTATTTGTTAAGGGGCCAGGTGGCGGTCGCGAATCAGCTATGAGGACCATCTTCACTAGTGGTATTGAAGTAACCATTATTAATGATACCACACCGATACCTCACAACGGCTGTCGTCCTCCTAAGAAGAGAAGAGTATAAAAGTAGGCGGATAGCGGTTGACAGTTCGCAGAATAAATAATTAAAAAGAAAATTGAGTAAGCAATTATGGCAAGATATATAGGACCTACCACCAAAATAGCCCGTAAATTCGGGGATGCGATTTTTGGTAGCGATAAGTACTTTGATAAGAGAAGTTATCCTCCTGGGCAGCACGGTGTTTCGAAGAAGCGAAAAACAGCTTCTGAATATGCTATTCAGTTGTTGGAGAAGCAAAAGGCAAAATATACTTATGGTTTATTGGAGCGCCAGTTCCGCAACTTGTTTGAAAAAGCAGCCCGTAAGAAGGGGGTAACCGGTACCAATTTGTTTAAGTTGTTGGAAGCCAGACTAGACAATACGCTGTATCGTTTAGGCTTTGCTGCCTCTCGTTCACAGGCCCGTCAGTTAGTCACTCACAAACACGTGGTGGTAAACGATCAGGTGGTAAGTATCCCGTCTTTCACTTTAAAGCCCGGCGATAAAGTAGGCCTTCGCGAAAGATCTAAGAACCTGAGCGTGGTTCAGGAAGCCATTGCTAAAAAAGGTAAGAAATTTAACTGGTTGGTAGTGGACGAAAAAAATGTACAAGGAACCTTTTTGGAATTTCCTGAAAGAGAACAAATACCGGAAAACATCAATGAACAGCTAATCGTAGAGTTGTATTCCAAGTAAGCATTTTTGACCCGATTTTTGCTAATCATTTTTCAAAAAATAAATCCAGATAAACTATGACCATTTTAAATTTTCAAAAGCCGGAAAAAATCACGCTCCAAAAGGCAAATGATTTTGAAGGAATTTTTGAATTCAAACCTCTCGAGCCCGGCTTTGGGGTAACTATTGGTAATGCGCTTCGCAGAGTATTACTTTCTTCTTTAGAAGGATATGCGATTAGCGGAATCAAAATCTCTGGTGTGAATCATGAGTTCTCTACCATCAAAGGAGTTATTGAAGACGTGACCGAAATCGTGCTGAACCTAAAGCAGGTGCGTTTGAAAAAGGTGATGGATGATGAAAACCCTACCGACAAAATATATATTGCACTGAAAAACCAACAGTCTTTCCGTGCTGAGCATATTGAGAAACATACCAATGTTTATCAGGTATTAAATCCTGACTTAGTGATTTGCAACATGGAAGGAAATGTGAATCTAGAGTTGGAATTGACGATCAGCAAAGGTCGCGGATATGTACCGGCTGATGAAAACTCTAAAGAGCATCCTATTGGATTTATTCCGGTAGATGCTATTTATACTCCAGTAAAGAACGTGAAATATGCTGTAGAGCCTTTCCGTGTAGAACAGCGCGTGGATTTTGAAAAGTTGGTACTTGAAGTGAGCACTGATGGAACGATTCATCCGGAGGATGCGGTGAAGCAAGCATCACGTATTTTAATTCAGCACTTGATGTTGATTACGGATGAATATATTTCTTTTGATTCTCCAACATCTGGTCAAACTGAAATGGTGGACGAGCATTTACTACACATGCGCAAGTTGCTTAAAACTCCTCTTGAAGATTTAGATCTTTCGGTTCGTGCCTTCAACTGTTTGAAAGCGGCAAAAATAGAGTCGTTGGAAGAGTTAGTTCAATTTAATACCAACGACTTGTTGAAATTCCGCAACTTTGGCAAGAAGAGTTTGGTGGAAATTGAAGCATTATTGCATGAAAAAGGATTGAGTTTTGGAATGCACTTGGAGAAATACAAACTCCACGAGAATTAATCATTGAATAGAATATAGAAATTAGAACGTCATGAGACACGGAGATAAAGTAAATAACCTAGGCAGAAAAACAGCCCATCGTCATGCCCTGATGATGAATTTGGGAGTGGCGCTTATAACCCACAAAAGAATCTTCACTACATTAGCTAAGGCCAAGGCTTTGAGAGGATATGTAGAGCCGATGATTACGCGTAGCAGAGAAAACACCACGCATAACCGCCGTACGGTTTTCAGTTCGTTGGAAGATAAGAATGCCATTACAGAACTGTTCAATGTCATTGGACCTAAAGTTGGCGAGCGTCCCGGAGGATACACCCGTATTATTAAGACAGGTTTTCGTCCAGGTGATGCGGCTGAAATGGCTATGATTGAACTAGTTGATTTCAACGAGATATATACGCAGAACAAGAACGCCGGTAAAGCTGCAGAACCTAAGAAAAGAACTCGTCGCGCCGGAACTACCAAGAAGGCAGCTGTTACGAAGAAGACAACTAAAACTAAGGCCGATGCTGAAGAAAGCACGGAAACAGAAGCTGCTGAATAGTTATTCTATATTTTATTAAATAAAGAGCCCGTGAAAAATAATGATTCACGGGCTCTTTTATTGTCTGCCTTTTCTACGACATGGTTAATGAAGCCATTAATAGTAACAATATGGAGGTTAAGCAATCTCCGTAGTGATAATCTCCAGTGCTTCCTCAATCATCCGGTTTATTAACTTTTTATGATTGTGCGCGAACTTCTGATTAATACGGTTGGCAATAATTGCGTTGACTGAAAGACATTCATGCCCGAGTAACTTACCCAACCCGTATATACCTGCGGTTTCCATTTCGAGATTTGTAATACGAAAATGTGGATGATGAAAGCGGTTGAGAGTATATACAAAATCAGCGAACTCCGGCTCTAATCTCAATCTTCTTCCTTGTGGCGCATAAAACCCGGAAGCAGTAACGGTAGTGCCTTTTGGAAAATACTTTTCAAAACGTTGTAACAGTTTAGTACCTGCACCGGCGAAATAGGGTTTAATCTTTCCAAAGTACGGGTTTATGTAACTTGCAAAGGCTTCGAGATACACGGTTTCCTGAATAGAATTTTCAAGAGGATAGAAGTGCATCAGATTGTCCATGCCAATGGCTGCTTCGGAAATAAGAATGCTGCCCACTTCTATTTCCTCATTTACTGAACCTGATGTGCCGAGGCGGATGATATTTAATGAAGTTAGGGCTTCCTTAACGGTGCGGTTTTCAAAATCAATATTGACCAACGCGTCTAATTCATTCAAGGCAATATCTATGTTGTCTGTACCCATTCCAGTGGAAAGCACCGTCAATCTTTTGTTGTTGAGGAGTCCGGTATGCGTTACAAACTCGCGGTGGTGGCCTTTATATTGAATAGAGTCAAAATGCTTGCTTACATCTTTTACACGTGCGGGGTCGCCCACAGTGATAATGGTATCTGCCAGTTCATCAGGCTTTAAATCTAGATGGTAAATGCTGCCATCCGGGTTTATTAGTAGTTCTGAATCAGGAATTCTCATAAATAATTAAAAGGTTTTAACCCATTTGAAAGTACCGGAAATATATTTGTTGCGGACATAGACCACATACATCCCGGCAGATAAAAAGGGATTGGAATAGGTATAAGTGTTTGAGAAGAAAGCATCCTTTGAATGAGATAATTGTTTTGCGCCGTCCAGCGAATAAATATCTACTTGAACGGGTTCTCCAGCATCTGAAGAAGAAGTAAGGGTGAAAGAATATCCATCCTGAATGAAATGAAATCCACCAGAGGAACCATCGGTAGATTCACCGACAGATGAAATACCGCAAGGGTTAGAACGGAAAGCCAGAAGTCCTCGTTCATACAACCTTTTGAATATTGCACAATAGTTTGCGCCATTGTTTAGAATGGTATCCATGCTGATGAGCAGTTGTGCGGCATCAGTCATGGAGATATTTTGGGCATAATTATAATGCGATTCTAGAATCAGCCTATCCATGATGTCTCGACCAAGATCTGTGTTCAGTTGGAATAAAGTAGAAGACCAAATTTCCGCATCCCGGTAAATACTAGAATAACTCATATCGTTGGGATAATGCTTTGTTGAATTTACCAAACGCCCATTCCAAAATTCATTATGACCATCCCAGTTGAATACCCACTCTTCTTTGAAAGTATTGATGCTACGGGAATATGCAGCAGCAAGATAATCTCCTAAACCTTCATCAAGCGACGTGCGTTCATATCCCACATTGCTCGCCGGAGAAGCATTGTCTGATATGAAGTGTCCATATTCATGAATAATCACATCGGCATCCTGCGCATCAGGCACGCCTCCGGTTCCAAAGTAAATACGCGGCGGACTCTGACTGGATGAGAAAAAGGACTGGTCGGCACCGTAAGCAGCATGAGTATCCATGTTCACACGTACATTGGCACAAGTAAATCCCATGCCGGCTACATAATCTCTGAAGCGGTTGGCATGGTAGAAGGCATTGACGTCTTCTAATCCTGTATTGGGTCGGCTATAATTAAATTGAGGAAGTGTACTGGTAGCTGGTGCTACATTTGGCGTATCAAAATCGCTGATGATTACATAAGGACCTTCAAGTGTAAATTTTACTCCGTCAAAGTTTGTTTTGAAGTTTACGGTTTGTAATTGAGATTCAATCCAGGGGGCATTGGCATTGTTATTATGCTTATATATTGTATTGGTGTCGTATAACTTCCCGGCAGTTGTCAATGGGTCGGGGTTAAATACTCTACCGCTTACGGTTGAGTCAGGTACGGCACTGCTGTACATGCGTGTGTCTCGTTCGTATAATATTTCATTAGCAGTTTGAATGATTTCCTTAAATGGACTTGTAGGGTGTATATAGGCTAGTACTGGTTCCCCAGAGCGAGGATGAAATGCTATAATGGATTGTTCATTTGCTGTTTCAGTATTTAGTCTCCAGCCTTGTGTAGAATATGAATTGTCGAAAATTGAGAGGATTAGATTTTGCTTATTCGTATTCACCTTTACTTCGGATTGATAGACCGGAACACCTGAAAATGTTTGGTGGAAAGAATAGTGATATCCACCGAGGCTTTCGTGACGGTAATTCAAAACAAGATTACTTCTAGCGTCGTTTAGTGTAGCCAAATAGGAAAGTAGGAACTGATGGATGGTTTCAGTAGTATTTTTTCCCTCAAAATGAATTTGATCGAATGAGCTTTTACAGGGAAGTTGACGATAGGCAGTCATTGTTCCCGATGGTGTATTTTTTTGTGAGCTTAGATTTAGACCAACAATAAGAGAAACAATCAGTGCGAAGTATTTCATGCAGCGTTGTACAAAGATAATGAAAACATAGGCGGTATAGTACCCTATAGATAATGCGCTCCAACTATCAGCGCAATAGCAAGAACTGCGAATATCAATCCGACGGCATTTGTAAGTGATATTTTCTCGCGGAATATTAGAATTCCAGCTAGCGAAGCACAGGCGACTGTTCCTAAGTTGCTTAGAGGAAACACCACAGAACTTCCCCAAGAAACAGTTGCCAATGCTTTGAGCATGAAAAGAAAAGAGAAGTAGTTAACAATTCCCAATACAACTCCGCCAACAAGGCTCTTCCAATGAAAAGAGGTTTTTTTTCTGGATAACTGAAAAGCGAAGATTAGCGTACCTAATGTGGCAGCGGCGGCGAAGAGGAAAAATGAAAATTCCTCCATTCCGGTTTGAGCCACATATTTCTTATTAGCCAATTGGGTTAAACTGTCACATAATCCGCTTCCTGCAAAAATGAAAAATGGCAATACTGCAAAGGACGATTTGTGCGTTTGATGCATTGGAGCATCTCGAATGGATGACAATACAACCGCCACAAAGGCTAGCAAAATACCTACCAGTTTCATCCAGTTAAATTCTTCTCCGTAAATAGTAAAAGCAAGAAGCACGGGAAACACCAAACCAAGCTTCATTGCAACCGAAGCCGTTGAAACTCCGTACCGGACAGTAGCAATACTGATCAGATTGAAAACAGTGATGAAAAGACTTCCTAGCAGCAGCGAGAAAGACAACCAAGAATTTGTCCAGATTTCTCCGGTGGCAAAAGATGATTTATTGGGGAGAAAAAGATAGGCACAGAGAGTGGCAGACAAATAATTGAAAACAATTGCTTGAAAAATTGGAGTTCGTGTTCGCTCAAATACCTTAAAGGCGAGTACCAACAGCGACGAAGAAAGAATAGAGAGGATTAAGTAAAGCACCAGTAAATATTATGGATAAGTACTTGTTTTATTCTTTTGGTACTACTTTAATGTCTTCGGGTTCGATAGATTCCAGATTAAGTTTAGCCGACGCCACCCTGAAGGTGGTGCGCCGATTTTTTTGGTGCTCATCTTCTGTACAGTTCACGCCATTTCTGCATTGATTGACAGGAGCAGTCTCCCCATATCCCTTCGCAATCAATCGGTCTTTTGGAATTTGTTTTTCAACTAGATAGTCAACCACGCTTTGTGCGCGCGCCTGCGATAGTTTCTGATTGTATTCATCACTTCCCCGACTGTCGGTATGTGATCCTATCTCGATAGTGAGGTCCGGGTTGTCTTTGAAGAAAATCATGATGGAGTCTAACACAAGTTTTGATTCCGGGCGCAGAGTGGCCTTGTCATAATCGTAATAGATATTGGGGATGACAATCATCTTCTGTGTAAAAATTTTATCGAGTTCAATCTGGGTATACAAATTAATGTATGTGGAATCCTTATTACGTTTTCCCTTGGTGGTGATTAAAGTATTGTTGCTGAAGTAGCCATTCTTCCCAGCGGTTATTTTGTAGTCTGTTTCCGCTTCTAATCTAAAAATGAAATTGCCTCCTGTATCTGAAAAAGCAGCATTTAGGATTCGTTCATCAGCCATTTTTAATTCAACCTTGGCTTTAGGAAGGGTTTTCAAACCCAATACTTTGCTATCTGGGTTCTCTGGATTTTCGTATTTTTTTTCCAATACCTTACCCCTAAGTACAAACAGATTTAACCACCTTTCCTCAAAGCGGTATAGGTCATCCTTTCCTTTTCCACCCGCTCTGGACGAAGAGAAATATCCAGAAAAAAGAATAGTATCGTTCTCAGTATCCGGTTTATACTTATCAATATAAAAAGCGAAATCGTCAGCACCACTGTTGATGGGATATTTCAAATTGATAGGTTCCCGGAAGGAGTTTTTTACTCTGGCAGATTTGAAAATATCTAAGCCACCCATACCCGGCAAACCGTTGGAAGAGAAATAGAGATTATACTTTTCGTCTAGCCAGGGAAAGCGCTCACTTTCAGGAGTGTTGATACTTCCGCCTAAATTGATGGGAGCGCTCCAACCGGTATCTATTTTATTGAAAAGATACAAGTCGGTTCCTCCAAAACCACCAGGTGCGTCAGATGACAACAGCAGCAGATTTCCATCGGGAGAGAGGAATGGATCATATACGTTTACCGTATCGGGAAACACATCTACACGTACCGGTTCGTTCCAGTGTTCGTTATTAAATGCACTGTAATAGAGATGACAGAATTGATTGCTCTGATCCTCCGGCTTGCATCGGATAAAGTAGATCTCTTTGAAGTCTTTACTGAAAGTCGGTGAACTTTCATGAGCGTCCGTATTAAGCGTGGTTGCAAAAGAAGTAGGAGGAGTGAAACTCCCTGCCTTTAACTCGGTGACAAAGATATCACTGAACTTTTCTCCTGTCCAGCCGTCTCTACCAGAGCCGGTAGCTTGGTCTCTTGAAGAAGAGAATACAAATTGGTTTGGTTTAAACGGACGCAAAGAATAATCACTAGCAGAAGAATTGATTGCTTCGATATTAGTAACTGATATACGCGAAAATTCCTTTTTCCATTCTAAGGCTTCGCGACATTGATTGGCTTGTTTGCGTCCCTCAAAACCTCCGGAAGAGATGCGTTGGAATTTTTCGAAATTATTATAAGCCTCTGCATACTTCTCCTGCTGTTTCTGCATCATTGCCAACATGAAAAGTGCCTGAGACCCGCCATTCAGGTCTAAGCATTTTTGATACCACTTTTCCGCGTTCGCCAAATCATTAAACTTTCGATAGGACTCAGCAACGGCAAAGGCTTTAGGCTGTTGTTTAATAGGATCTTTTTCCGCGTTGAATTCCTTCAACAAAAAATCAAGACTTTCGTTGAAGAGTTTAAGTTCTACGGCTGTCTTTCCGTCTTTTATCACAAACTTGGTAGGCTTGCAAGCAGAAACCAAAATCAGCAAGAACAATAGAATGGACCGGTGCACTACTTTCACTCTCTGTTGTTTCGTATAAAAGTAGAAAAGAATAGCACAAGAGAAAATAGACTTTTGTTTATTAATCGTTAGCGAGAGTGATTAAAATGGAACTTCTTCATCTCCTTTAAAATCATCCGGTTTGTGCCGTTTTTCAAAAGTAGTATCATCTTCGGATTCTTCATTCATTCGAGAGGGGAGCCGTTTGAATTTTCTCTTTTCTTGACCGTCCTGAATTTCCATATATTGGTCGGCAGTGCCTATTTCATCTATGTTTTCAAACTTCGCAAACTTATTGATGAATCGGGTTCTCACCGTTTTCACTGGACCATTCCGATGTTTTGCGATAATGACCTCTGCCACATCTTTGATACTTTGTCCGCTCGTATCTTCAGTTAAGCCATAATATTCACCTCTGTAAAGAAATATGACAATATCTGCATCTTGCTCAATTGCTCCTGATTCACGCAAGTCAGAAAGGATGGGTTTCTTATCACCGCCTCTGGTTTCAACGGCACGCGAAAGCTGAGAGAGTGCAATGACCGGGATAGCTAATTCTTTTGCCAGTCCTTTTAACGAGCGGGAAATCTGACTGATTTCTTGTTCACGATTTCCGGTTTTACCATCAATGCTGCCACTCATCAACTGAAGATAATCAATGATAACCATCTGAATATCATGTTGCTGTTTCAGGCGGCGACACTTGGAGCGAAGTTCAAAAACGTTGATAGCCGGGGTGTCGTCAATAAATAAAGGGGCACTTCTCAGGTGGTCAATTTTGGAAGTGAGAATCTGGTATTCATATTCCTCCAGATTGCCGCGGCGCAGTTTATCCGAAGGAATATGTGTTTCCATCGAGATCATACGCTGCACTAATTGTGCCGAGGACATTTCTAATGAGAAAATAGCCACAGGCTTTTTGTGATCTATCGCTGCGTTGCGCGCCAGAGCCAGCGTGAAGGCCGTTTTACCCATAGCCGGACGAGCAGCGACAATAATCAAATCCGATTTCTGCCAGCCACCGGTTGCCCGGTCTAAATCGAAGAAGCCGGAGGGAACACCATTCAGGTGGTCTTCGCTGTTGTGCATGCGCACATCAATCTCCTTCAACTCCGTCATTAACAAATCGCCAATCTTTTCCGAATTACGCTTCAGATTGTTTTCTGCAATGCTGAAAAGATTTTTTTCAGCCTTATCAAGCAATTCAAAAACATCGGTTGTGTCTTCATAAGCATCCTTAATAATATCCGTAGAGGTAGAAATCAGTTGTCTTTGTATGTATTTTTCTGCAATCAACCGGGCGTGATATTCCACGTTGGCGGCGGAGCCTATTTTATTGGTAAGTTGCGCTACAAAGAAAGGCCCTCCGGCGGCATCCAACTCACCATTCTTTTTAAGTTGCTCCGTAACCGTCAATAAATCAATCGGCGATTGATTGTTAAATAGTGTTCGGATGGCGCGCCAGATTCTTTGATGCGCATCTACATAAAATGAGTCTTCTTTTAGGATGTCAATAATTGGATCGATTGCGCTCTCCTCAATCATCACGGCACCCAATACGGCTTCTTCCAACTCTTTCGCTTGTGGCGGAAGTTTGCCATAGTCTAAAACATTGGATTCTACGGAACTTTTCCGCAGGATGGATTTCTTTATTATTTCTACCGGTTCAGCCATTTCTTGTCAATCTTCTGG
The DNA here is from genome assembly GCA_016722375.1 of Bacteroidota bacterium. Lineage (NCBI taxonomy): Bacteria > Pseudomonadati > Bacteroidota > Bacteroidota bacterium. The sequence continues at coordinate 226,091 of JADKJG010000004.1, forward strand.
GTTGGGATTCTTTAATTTTTTTCTTTCTTGGGGGGCCACAAAAATTCACTTTTCAAAATCAAATACAAAGCCTTTTTGTATCTTAATTTCCAAACGTTCCACAAACAGTTCCCCGCATTTTTTCAACAACAAAATTTCCATGAAGATAAACGAAATGAAAATATCCTTACGCACCCCTTGTGCGTTTCCTATTTATTTCCGATAAGCGCCGCTTATTTGAATGCGTCCAATCCGGTTACGTCGTTACCCGTAATCAGGAGGTGGATGTCATGTGTTCCTTCATAGGTGATAACCGATTCGAGATTCATCGAATGGCGCATGATGGGATATTCTCCTGTAATTCCCATGCCACCCAGCATCTGGCGGGCGTTGCGCGCAATATCCAATGCTATTTCACAACTGTTTCTTTTCGCCATGCTGATTTGAGCCGCCGTCGCCTTTCCTTCATTCTTCAAAACCCCCAAACGCCAAACCATTAGTTGTGCTTTGGTGATTTCGGTAATCATCTCGGCTAATTTCTTTTGTTGCAACTGAAATTGTCCAATTGGTTTACCAAACTGTATTCTTTCTTTAGAATATCTCAGTGCTGTGTCATAACAATCGAGCGCTGCGCCAATCGCTCCCCAGGCTATTCCATAGCGTGCGGAAGAAAGACAACCCAAAGGTCCTTTCAATCCCGAAACATTGGGAAGTAAATTTTCTTTTGGAACTTTTACATTATTAAAGACCAACTCGCCGGTGGCCGAAGCTCGCAGGCTCCATTTGCCATGAGTGGTAGGAGTGGTGAATCCTTTATCGCCCCGCTCTACTATCAGTCCCTGAATTTTGCCCGCTTCATTTTTAGCCCAAACAATCGCTAAATCTGCAAAGGGCGAATTGCTGATCCACAACTTAGCTCCATTCAATAAATAATGGTCGCCTTTGTCTTCAAATTTTGTTTCCATGCCGCCGGGGTTCGAGCCGTGGTTGGGTTCGGTCAAACCAAAACAACCCAAGAGTTCACCTTTAGCCAACTTCGGCAAATACTTTTTCTTCTGTTCCTCGCTACCATATTTATAGATTGGATACATCACTAGCGAACCTTGTACGGATGCGGTAGAGCGAATGCCTGAATCACAGCGCTCTAATTCCTGCATGATGATTCCATACGAAATTTCATCCATTCCTCCTCCGCCATATTCGGCAGGAATATTGGGACCAAAGGCACCAATATCTCCCAATTCCTTCACAATATGTTTCGGGAATTCGGCGCGCTGCGCATAATCCTCGATAATGGGGCTAAGTTTTTTCTTCACATAGTTGCGAATGGTTTCGCGGATGAGTTTATGCTCGGTGGTTAGCAAATCATCTACCTGATAATAGTCGTGAAACTGGTATTTGTCTTCCATAAAATCGTGATTTTGGTCTTCGGGCGAAAATAAAAGAATTGCTCATAGTCTGCTCTTGATTACTTTAGCCGAAATTTTTGAAAATGGGATTGATTGCGCTCGAAGGACTCCAGTTTTATTCGCACCACGGCTATCATAAAGAAGAGCAGGTGTTGGGTGGTAAATATTCGGTAGATGTATATATGCAATTAGATTACAGCCAGGCTGCCGCCAACGACGATTTGAAAAAGACGATCAACTATGAAGAGGTCTATAAAACGGTCAAAGAAGAAATGGGAGTTCCTGCTCGTTTGATAGAACATGTGTGCCAAAGGATTATAGATAAGTTGAGCCTCCAATATCCTCATCTCTATTACCTAAAGGTTCGGATCAGCAAACACAATCCCCCGTTGAAAGGACACGTGGATAGGGTCTTTGTAACTCTGGAAAAAGGTGTGCCGGAAGTATCGGTATAATCTGCTTACGAGGCGACATTATCATCGGTAATTTTTTTACATTTGCCGCTCTTAAAAAAAATGGTCGGGTGGCCGAGCGGTTAGGCTGAGCTCTGCAAAAGCTCCTACAGCGGTTCAAATCCGCTCCCGACCTCAAATAAATGCCCTGAAACAGATTTGTTTCAGGGCATTTTTATTTGATTTTTGGGAAATGAAATATGCGTAGGAGCAATCTTACCTTCTAAACATCAGTCGCTTTTCACTACCTCCAAAATACAGATATAGGGTTTCGGTATTCACGCTAAAAGAAACTATATCTTTCATCGCATCCGAATAAATTAGACGCCAATCCGAAACATCAAATACAAGAGTGCTAAATCTTTAATCGAAGGTGATCAAATTAGTGTTGGATTATCATGTTTTTTGATTGATCTCGTCTGTTTTTTGTTTCCAAAGGGTTTTTTCTCCAAATAATCAACAGGAACGCGCGCGCTCATCCTTTTTTTTGTTAGGAATCCTTTTTCTCCCTGTATGTTCGACGTTAACTGTAGAATTTATCATTAAATATTTCTAAATTCGCCCATGCCCCCGCCCTACGATAATCAATTTAGATTTCCGTTTAATTTTAAAATTAGTTACGTGTAATGACAGAAAAGGATATCCCTATCTATTGCATTAACGATATAAAGGATTCAGGTGGTGAAGGAAATTACTCTTTACACCGATTTGAATATTTCGACAATAATATTGGTCATCTCAGAGAACTTCACCGTCATGATCACTTTGCCCTTTTTCTCATTTCTGCCGGGAAGGGTAATCATGTAATAGATTTTGAATCTTTCGAATTAAAACCCAATCGGCTATTTTTTATTAGTCCCGGACAGGTACATGCTTGGGGAGAATTGGAGGATGTAAGTGGGTTTATACTTTTGTTCTCTAACGATTTTTTTACCGCAGCACTTCAGTATATTGAGTTGCGCGACTATTTGTTTTATAACACCCTTGAAAAGCAATCCTACTTAGACCTTAATGAGGAAGAATCAAAATACTTTATAGGGCTGTTTAAAAGAATCGAGGACGAACAAAATAATCCTGCCAATTATAGCCTGAATATTATTCGCTCTTTGCTCAATATCATTTTATTTCAGCTCACCAGAATTTATGAGCAGACATTTCCTATCGAAAAAAGTACAGAATCGGTTGATTATAGAGTGAGCGAATTTGAAAAGTTGGTACGGGAGCATTATAAGACCAAGAAGGCTGTTTCAGAATATGCAGAACTACTTTTTATTACCCCAAACTATCTTAATGCCATTTGCAAGAAAACAAAAGGGAAGGTCGCCGGAGAACTGATTCGAGACCGGATTATGATTGAAGCAAAAAGGCTTTTGGCTCATTCCGACTTGACGGTTGCTGAGATCGCATTCGAGTTGAACTTTGAAGACAACAGTTACTTTGGGCGATTCTTTAAGAAATATGACGGAAAAACTCCTGCTCATTTCCGGAAGGAAGTCAGAAAGTTTACTGAGTTGCATCCTTTGCATCCTTTGCCGGACTTTCTTTATATTGAACCAACACCGGAAGACCAACAACCTACTCCTTAAAATCAAAAGCCCTTGCAGAAAATGTTCGCAAGGGCTTTTGATTTTTCAAATCCGGAAGGCCGGTAAAAGATTACATGCCTAATACTACTATCTTCTTTTCCATCAGGCTTTGGTGTTTCGAATCTTGAATGCGCACTAGGAATACTCCATTACCCCAATGCTTGCTTTGAATTTGTTTGTTTAACAAACCTGCTGGAAGATTCGCTTCAAAAATCTGCTGCCCATTCAGGTTAAATACCTCAACCGTTCCGGCGGCAGACATATAGCCATCCAAAGTAAATTGTTCACGGGCCGGGTTGGGATATATTTGAATAGGAGCAAAGTCTGCCATTGTCTGAATGCCATTTGCTAAAAATACCGGAGCGCAGGTGTCGGGAGAGTTGAGCGCAAAAGCCGAATCTGCCTTGTCGGCCTGGAAAATAGCCAGTACATACTCTCCTTTTCTAAGGTGGTTGATATTCACCGAACCATATTTATCAGTTGTAGAACTCGCGATATTAATTTTACAGCCGGTATCAATTGCCCAATCTGCAGAATAGGAAGGGCGATACATCATCACCAAACTATCTTCTGAATTAGTAAGCAACAAAGCATCAGAATAAAAAGTGCCCGTAGAAGTAGGGGGCGAATACACCCGACCATCATAAGTCAGCGTAGCGTTGGCATCAAAATCAGACTTGAATACGCCATCTACTTTCCAAAATCTTTCTTGCGAAAGATGCAAACCGGGTATGGGATTTTTCATCGGGTCAGCCGGAATGAAGTTATGTTCAATACGCAAGAACGAACTGTCGCTGATGGCATTCACTCGCACGCTCATCTTTCCATGTTTAAAACCAACGGTGCTTGGAGCCGTCAGCGTGTACGCATTCTCGGTGATAGCATCCGAAAGTTTTTCTTCTAAATCAGAACCGGCAAACACCGGATTGATCGGAATCGTCGTATTAAACACCGTGCAAGCGCCGCTTACATTCGCTGTCTTCGTCACACTGTTCCTGTCGGCATCCATAAAAGTGATTTCAAGAGGAACGTTATTATAGAAATGAGGAGCATGATACGACCGCTGACGGATATAAACCGTCACATCATAGTTGGAACCATTCGGTTTGGTGACAAAAGTATCTACCGTAAAATGCGGAAACCCCGCAGCAAATACCCAGTCTGCAAAGAAATCATCCAGATCAATTCCCGAACATCCCGCCAGATAATCGCGCAGCGTGGTACTGCTTTGAGCAGTGAATGCATTATCCGATAAATAAGATTTCAAACAATGGAAATAGAGCGAATCGCCCATATATGCGCGTAGCGAATGAGCCACAATCCCGCCTTTGTTATAGACCGTCTTGCCATACGTATATTGTTCGGGCATGGGTGAAACGGCACGGAAGCCTGCATCAAATATATGAGCCACTCGCAAAGTCGGCTCTAAGAGATCGGCCATTTCTTGTTTGAATCGCTCCTTATTATAAACATCCTCAAAAAATATTTTCTCCGAATAAACTGCAAAGCCTTCTTTCAGCCAATAATCTTCCACGGTGCGCGGCGTCACTAAATCGCCCCACCAATGGTGTGCCAATTCATGCGCCATATAATTCTCATAGTTCGTATTGCCCGGCACCAGATTCATCGGAAAAGTGATGTTTGTGGCATGTTCCATCGCTGCACTGCTGAACGGAACGGTGCCAAATCCAATTTTGTTCCAAGGATAAGCCCCGTAATGTTCTTCAAAAGAATTGAAGCATCCCAACAAATTGATAAAGGAACTTTTCAGTTTGGCGGTATCGGTGGCCGCAGCAGCCAACTGTACCGGCACCGGTCCGTTCAAGCCGTCATAAGTTCTGCTTACGATGGCATAAGGTCCAACCATCACGTTGATGAGATAGGAGGGGAGGGTTTCAGCAATACTCCAATCCCAAGTAGTTGTTCCGTCGCCGTGGTCGGTCGAGTCGGTCATCGCTCCGTTGCACAGAGCCATCTTGTTGCTCGTAGTGGTTACATGAAAATCAACGTTCGCACGCTCTACAAAATTATCGAAGCAGGGAAACCAAGTTCTACCGGCCATGTGGGGAAGAAAACCCGGTCCTACACCAATGTTATATGCAAAGTTTGATTGAAAAAGAAAGCCGCCAAACAACGGATCGGACTGAGGATGTCCATGATAATAAACCGTTACCGCAGCGCTGTCGTCTGTATTCAGCGTACTCACTAAGTCTATACTCAGGCTCGCCGAATCGCTGTAACCAAAGGTCACCAACTGCTCGTTCTGTGTTACGGAATCAATATTGAACTTCAGCAAGTCCAGCACTATCTTATTCACTCCATCCATTTTTGATTTGAACGCTACGCGACAAGCACCGGCAATGGTTTGTCCGGCAAAGTCTGTTACATCGAGCGTAATATCAAAATGCAATAGGTCAATTGTGTCGCTGCGCTGAATCGTGGCACCGGCATCGCGGTTGGCCGAAGGATGATAACCCTGCGCGCACATATACTGCACGGTTTCATCCACAATATCTGATTGAGCAGAAACACTAAATACAATCAGGATGTAAACAAAAGAGAGTAATAGTTTTTTCATTGGCTTAGATTTTTGTGTGAATATAGGGGATTAAGGGAAGAATAAGCTGTGAGCTATGAGTAGAGACGCAATATTTTGCGTCTAATATTTGGCTGAAATGCGAAGACGCAAAATATTGCGTCTCTACGTATTCTCTCACGGCTCTTTCATTTCTCCTTCCCAAAAGTACCAGCACCCCCTTCCAAACTGCCTGCACCCAGTTTTTAACTGCCTGCACCCCCTATATGTACGGCCTACAGCCCCTGATGAACGGCCTTTAGCCCGTTCCGAACTGCCTGCACCCGGTTTGAAACTGCCCGCAGCCCGTTGCATGACACCCTATAGGCAGTTTTGAACTGCCCTCAGCCCGTTCGGAACTGCCTGCACCCCGTCCACCTACCCCCTATACCCCGTCGGCATACCCCCCCTAACCCGTCTATGTACCCCCTGAACAGGGTCAAAACAGGTCAAAAAACATAAAAAAAGGCCGCTTTTCGGAAAAAGCAGCCTTTCTGTTAAAATTCATCTTGAAATCAAGGAGTACCTCCACCTGCCGGGTCGTCCGGCGGGTTAGGGCCAGAACCCCCGCCCGGAAACTGGGCTTTTAAATCATTATAGATAGAAGTGGTTCCGGGAACATTTTGGCCGCTCAGAAATTTTGTGTTTCTGTAAACAGCAATTGCAGCGTGAAAAATATCAGCGCCCAAGAGGCGGCTGGTATCGCTCATGCTTTCGGTGATAGAATTCATACGCTGAAGCAAAGGCTTCATCGCATCGCGGGCGGCCAAGTCATTATCCATTTCTGTTACATTCAGAAAAGAAGGAATAATGACAGGCAAGGAGCCCATGTAAGTACGAGTTTTGGTGATGAAAAACTCGGTTTCGTTTCCGATTTTGCCATACTGCTGGCTTTGCTCGGGTGTCAGGTTCACCATCTTAGCGGCGATGGTGGCTTCAATGCTGGAAAGTGCTGATTCGATGGTTGCAATTTCTGAAGCATCGAACTGGATGGAAATTAAATTATCTAAGGCCATCTGTTTTGTTTTTTTTGTTTTGGTTAAAAAATATGAAGGCGATAATTACGATGCAAGTTTAAAACGCTTTTGGCTAAAAAATAAATGTTGGTGCCGAAAACTTTTGCACAATCATTCCTGTGGAAAAGGCGCTAAATCTATGGAAAACTGCGACCAGTTTTGTGAGGCCGTCCAGATATTAAAGGCTTGGACAGTTTATTTTTGTTGTAATAGCAGCTTCTCTTTTTCATTGGATACTATGAGTCGTATTTCTGGAGGTCTTTAGTTTTATCCATTTCTAAAACATAAATATTTCGCGGGTTCAGAACATGAATGTCCATTCCAAAGTTGATGACCTTCTTATCCTGCAATCCTTTGAGAATATTATGGTTCTCGTCGTTCATAGAAAAAACAACAAAATGTTTATCTCGGAAACAATCCAATAGTTTTTCGACAATGGCAAAGCCTGCATCCATCAAGTTAATGCCTTTTGAAGTTTCTTCCGAATAGGGAACGCCATATTCATTTTTAAATATTTCCTTCATCATATTATGGCTCTTGAAAAAATCCTCCATCGAGTTGATTTCCCATATCGCCATGTTTTCGTACATAAAATACTTTTCGTTGAAATCTGTAGCTATCATTGTTTATTTATTTGGTTTTTAATTATGCCTTGCTCCTTCTATTATTCTAAAAATGTGAAGCACCGAAGGGAAAAGTGCATCCATCGTTTCCTTTGCCCCCTTGGTAGAGCCGGGCAAAGCGAGGATTAAACAATTTCCTTTCATACCGGCCACTCCGCGCGATAGCATGGAGTAAGGCGTTCTATCTTGTCCATAATTTCTGGCGGCTTCCATAATGCCAGGAATCTCGCGATCGAGCAAAGGACGAATAGCTTCCGGTGTGGAATCTCTTGGAGAAAGACCGGTGCCGCCGGTGAGAATAATGAGATCATTTTTTTCTACGTAAAGTTCCTCTACTTTATTTCGTATCACTTCTATTTCATCGGGAATGACGGAATAGTCGGAAATATTTACACTACAACTTTCTAATTTCTTTATAATGGCTTTGCCGGCTTTGTCTTCCTTTTTGCCTGCCGAAATACTGTCGGAGCAAACGATCACCGCCGCTTTCAAATCTTTCCTGAACCGGTCAATAAAGTCGGACTTGCCACCTTTTTTCTCCTTCAACTTGATGGTAGAAATTTCGATGCCCTTATCAATCGGCTTCAGCATATCGTATATGGTGAGCGCCACCACCGATGCTCCGTGCATGGCTTCTACTTCTACACCGGTTTTATAAACGGTGTGTACTTCTACTTCGATTTCAATTTCCATTTCAGAAATCTCATAACGAATTTGAGTGAACTCTACCGGCATAGGATGGCAATCGGGAATCATATCACTGGTGCGCTGTACCGCAAAAAGCCCAGCGGTGCGCGCACATTCCAACACATCCCCCTTGGGAACCGTTTTGTTTTTAACTGCTTCGAGCGTTTCTTTCTTGCTCACTTTCACAATGGCCGTTGCAACGGCTTCGCGAAGTGTAGAGGCTTTAAATGTTATATCTACCATAATTTAGTTGGTGTTTACCTTCCATGAATGAGTTTCGTCTTCAAATATTTCTTTGCCCCAGATAGGCACATTTGCTTTTATTTCTTCTACGATAAAGCGGCAGGCATCAAAAGCATCAGCACGATGGGACGATGATACAAAAACAAAAAGGGAAATTTCTCCGGCTTTCACTTTGCCCAAGCTGTGATAGAGGTGCATGCAGGTAAGACTGAACTTCGCAAAAGCTGCTTCGCGTATTTCGTGAAACTTTTCTTCAGCCATTTCTTCATAAGCCGTGTAGTCAATTGCCTGAACCGTTTTTCCGTCAATCACATCGTTGCGAACTTGGCCAAGGAAAATATCGTGAGCGCCTATATCTGTTTTGGTGCTGTGTTTAGCAATAGAACTTGCAATAAAATCAGGAGTGACCGCTCCGCTTATCAATACCTTATGTTTCTTTTTCTCGCTCATACTTTTTCTGTTTTGTTGACGTTCATCACCCATTCCATCACACCACCTTTTAGGTTGAATAAATTCTTGAAAGCAAATTGGTTTTGTAAAATTTCAATTGCTTGTGCACTTCTTATGCCGCTTTGGCAAATAACAATCACCTTTCTATCTCTCGAAATTTCATGAGCACGTTCCTCAATTTCTCCCAGTGGAATTTTCAAATCATTGAGCAGCGTGATAATCGGTGATTCATTGATTTCGCGAACATCCACAATCTGAATCTTTTCTTTGGATAAGATCAACTCCATCAGTTCATCAACAGAAATATTGTGAACAGAACTATCTTGTTTTCGCCTGCCACAGAAATATTCGTAATCCATCTTTTTGAATTCTATTTCCGTTTTCGGAATAGTGTTTATAGCTTCTGAATCTCTTTCAAATTCAAGGGTTTGAAAATTCATATTCAGGACATTCATGACCAATAATTTCCCTGAAAGGATTTCTCCGATACCGGTAATCACCTTAATCGTTTCGTTAGCCATCAGTGTACCAATGATGCCTGGAAGAACTCCGATGACACCCGCTTCAGAGCAACTTGGGGCCAAGTCGGGAGAAGGGGGAGAGGGAAATAAACACCGATAGGTAGGGACATTATCTTTTCTGAAATCAAAGACAGCGACCTGCCCTTCAAACCTGAAAATAGAACCGGAGACCAATATCTTTTTAAGTATAAAGCAGGCATCGTTCACAAGATAACGTGTAGCGAAATTGTCGGTGCCGTCCACGATGATGTCGTAAGTGGAAAATATCTCCAACGCATTTTGGGTAGAGAGTTTTGTATTGAGAACCACTATATCAACCAATGGATTTTGTTTTTGAAGCTTTGCTTTTGCAACTTCTGCCTTCGGTTTTCCAATATCCGAACTGTCAAATAAAATTTGGCGATGTAAATTGGTTTCGTCTATTAAATCAAAATCAATAATACCTATGTTGCCGACACCTGCTGCTGTAAGGTAAAGCAAGACAGGGCAACCTAGCCCGCCTGCGCCAATCACCAGCACACGCGAATTCTTCAACTTCTCCTGACCGATCATGCCAATTTCGGGAAGCAAGAGATGCCTGCTGTATCTCGATATTTCTTGTTTTGACAACATACTCTATCCTCCGGCAAATGGTGGCAAAAGTGCCACCACGTCGTCTGTATTTATTTTTTGGTTCTGATTAGCAATCTTTTTATTCACCGCAATTACAAAGGGATAGTTCCTGAGTTTTGGGAAATCAGCAATCAATCTTTGCCGAACTAAATCAGTATCGCTCACCCCTTGCAATTCCAATTCATTGCTCCCGACTATTTCAACAAGTTGACCGAATAATTTAATTTGAATACTCATTTTTGCTTGATTTTAATGCTTCAAATTCAGAGGGCGTGTTGATGTTAGCAAAGCAATTTGTCTTTAAGACTGTTTCAGGAACTAGAATTTGTTTGACTTTGAAATGCTTCAACGCCTCCTGCAACTTCCATTCTTTATCTCTTAATAACTCACCCAATTTTGGCTGGCAACGTTTATCGTAAACTGCACAAAGTGGCTCTAACTTTTCATGGTGCATCGGAATGGCAATATCACTATCACCGGAATTTTCAATAATTAATTGAACAAGTTCTTTTGTGATGAAAGGCATATCACAACTCACCACAAAATTTTTTTCTGTCTTGCTGAAAGATAGTGCTGTGTATATCCCTCCCATTGGACCGCAGTCTTTTATAAGGTCGTTGTGAGTTTGATAGCCGAGATAATCATAATTATTTCCGTTGGTAATGATGATAATTTCATCAACGAGAGGCTTCAGCGTCTCCGCTATCCTTTCCACTATTCTTTTTCCATCCACGACCAACAAACCTTTGTCGGTTCCCATGCGACTATTTTTCCCTCCGGCCAAAATTACGCCTGTCACCTTTGTTTTCATTTATGTTCTGATACTGTTAGAAGTTTAATGCTCGCAATTACGAGCACGAAGGCAAGAATTTTTTTGAGAAAAGGATTGCTGAACTTTTTACTCCCAAAATATGCTCCTGCGAATCCACCGGCCAAAGCAATGCCCACCCATATATATACGGAAGGGTCAATAGTAACTCCTTTGCTGAGCAAACCAATTAGTCCTGAAATTGAATTCACGAAAATGAAAAGTGCCGATACGCAGGCTGTCTCTTTCATCTTTCCCCAGTGTAACAACAGAATGACCGGTGAAAGAATTATTCCACCCCCTATGCCAATCATTCCCGATAGCAAACCAATGGCAGCACCAATGGCAAAGGCGGCATATCGGTTAATTTCTTTTTCGACTATTGGCTCTTTACCCAAAAGGCCGGCTAATCTGAGGATGGGGAAAATGAGAATAAGGCCCAATATTCTTTTATACAGCAGCGCATCTACCGTGAGATACGCTACGATGAACGATGCGGGTATGGATGCAATGGCAAAGGGCAGAAATAATTTCCATTTGAAATAGCCGCTTTTGTAGTAGGCGTAAAATGCGGTGAACGATACAAAGATGTTCATGATGAGCGCGGACGATTTCATACTGGCAGGTGCAATGCCAAACAAAGCCATGAGTGCCAGATAGCCGCTGGCTCCGCCGTGCCCCACCGAAGAATATAGAAAGGCCACTACAAATAGCATAGAAAGAAATAGTATGGAGGTTGACTCTATCATTGGTAATTCATATTTTTCGCTATTCACTTTTTAATACAGCGATACCTAAAAAAATACTGGTTAAAATTTTAATCTACCCGTTTCCTTATTTTGAAATTCGTCAAAACTTTCGAGTAATTTCTTGTATTGCTTAATTGCTTTTTTCCCTTCATGGGTAACTGTTGTTCCACCGCCGCCGACTCCCCCGGTAGAGGTTTCTACTAATGCTTGCTTTGCTTGCGTATTCATAGAATCTACTAACTCCCATGCCTGCCGATAGGACATTTTCATGGCCCTTGCTGCAGCAGTAATGGAACCTAGCTCATCTATCTGTTCGAGCAATTTCATTCGACCAACGCCAATTAAAGCGCCATTCTCACTTTCTATCCAAATGTTGCCTCTCACTTTAAACATGCGATACCAAATATGCGAGCATCGCTGTTCCTCAAAAATGATATCGGTCATGTTTTTAAATGTTATTTATTACGGCAACAAGTGTACTTCCACCAATTCTTCTGCTTTTACATTTCCTTTAGAAGCTGGCAGATAAATTATACAATCGGCAAATGCAAAGGCTCCTATGTTGTTAGATTCCTGACCGGAAAGAACGGCGGCTTTGCCATTAATAATTTTTGCTTTTAAGAAAAAGCCAAGCCCTTCCTTTTTATTAAAATCAGCCGAAAGGGGAAGATTTAATTTCTTCAAAAATACTTCGGTGAACCCCTGCATTATTTTTAAGGAAGGCAAAACATACTCATAAAAGCAACTCAACACAGAAGCGGGATTTCCGGGCAGGGCAAAGATTAAGCAGTTATTTTGTTTACCGAAGAATAATGGCTTGCCCGGTCGCTGATATATTTTATAGAAGATATTTTCAACGTTCAGTTCTTCCAAACACTTCCCTACAAAATCATATTTGCCTACGGAGATTCCCCCAGACACTAAAACAATATCTGAGTTTGCGATAGCGGAGCGAAGGGTGTCTGTGGTTTGTTTTTCCTCATCACCAATAGTAATTACCTCGGTGGGAGTAATATGAATGGATGCTAAAGCTGCAATGAGAGAGAATGAATTGGACTCATACACTTGCCCATCTTCCAGCGGTCTGCCTTGTTTCTGCAATTCGCTACCGGTAACGATGATGGACACTCTGGGTTTTGGATAGACATTCACGGAGGTAATCCCCAGACTAGTGAGGTAGCCAATTGCTCCGGCATTGAGAACGATTCCCTTCTCTAAAGCAACTTCTCCTTTTTTGATTTGTAGGCCTTCTTGCCGAACATTAACCCCTTGCTTTAGGGCGGCATCCTGAATAATCAGTTGGCCGTTCTCAACAGAAACTTTTTCCTGCATCACCACGGTATCGGTTCCCTCCGGAATTTTTGCACCGGTAAATACACGAACCGCGGTTCCGGTCAAAACTTTTTCTTTAAATGGGATTCCCGCAGGGGCTTCGCCTATAATTTCAATAGGTTTCTTTTCGGCATAGTCAGCATATACAAATGCAAAACCATCCATGGCTGATTGATGAAAAGGAGGATATGAAGTAGGCGACAGCGCATCTTCGGCCAACACAAAATGCAATGCTTTGGCGGCAGGATGTTGAATAGGCGAAAGCGGAACGCTTGCCTCTACTACTGCTTTTTTTGCTTCTTCTACTGAAATCATCCTAATTATTTTTGAGTCATTGAATATTTTAAAGTAGTTGGCATCATTTTTTTTCTTTTTCCCATTTGAAGATAGTAGGATTCACGTTCAACATAACAAACCCCCAACCGGCAAACTGTTTTCGGCTGCCGCCTTTGAGGGCTTCCATAGACGCAGCTGCAAACAAAGTGGAGTAACCTGCAGTTAACTCAATATACTCTATCGGCTTATACGAGCCATAGACATCTAGCTCAAAACCGAGTGGGAGTTTTAAATACTGACCGGGCACAGCTAGATTCTTGACTTTATTGGCGAGCAGAAAATAATGGGCATCGAAACCCACAGATCCTTTAGCGTTAGGCATTGCTTTGAATTTAAAGTAGGCATCGTGCAAGCCACCTCCTTTGGTGTCTTTTGGCAGGTTCTGAAAGTAGTCCATGTGCCCGTAAAATTTATGGTTGGTGGCGTAGAGCGTGTTGAATTTATTGTTGCGCTTGTTAGAAATATCAGAAGCATCATTGCCAGAAATGAAATCATAACCCACTCCTAATGACACTATTTTCTTAACCGTATATTCTACATAAGCCGAGGCAAAAAATGCAAGAATGTCCTTTTGATAAGTATCTTTTCCAAATTGAGTAAAGAAGGTAACATTGGCTTTAACTCCTTTAGTGTTAACGTGGAGCATGGGGCCAACGGTTCCACGGAAATACACTTTGTTTTGATGTAGAGAAGTATCTGCACTAAAACCATCCGTAACGGCATAGAAAGATAGTTTGAGTTTGTCCGCCACAAATTTTTGATTAAACCATAGAAAGGCCAAGGCTTTGTAATTATTAAGCCCGTAATAAGTACCGAAAAAACCCTCCGATGCCTGATTGAAGGCGCCACCAACATGCAGTGTGGTACCTTTTTGTTGAAATTTGAAAACCGCGGCATCGTGTGCCCGGGCCTGTTGCCCCCAATCGGCATTTCCAAAAAGACGTGAATCGTCGTACACTAACTCCTGCCGCCTTAGTTTGAAGGAGATATTATCCTTTACAAATACTTCCGCCCATCCTTCGTGCAAAGCAAAACTGGCGATATTTTGTGTTTGCGTTTCAGAGCCCCATGTCCGCACATCCTGCAAGCTCATATACATCTTTACATATTTGGACTTGAAGCCTACATTTAGCCGGGCGCGTTCGGAAATAAAAAAGGCAGATTTAGAACCGGCAGAAGGTAGAGTGCCGTATCCTAACCGTTGCTCAAATCTGGGACGAAATTGCATGGCAATATCAAACGATGTTTGGGCATGGGAACAGATAAGTCCGAAAGAAGATATAAAGGCCAGTATTAATGACTTAAAACTGTTCATAGTGAATGACTTTGTTTTTACGGTTAATGATTTTAGTTTAAAAATCCGCCAAATGTGTGGTAATGCGAGCTGATTATTAATGACTTTAGTGGGTGGCAGACATGAATGATGTCAATAGGCTAATTGTATTTCGGTATATCTAAAATGTAAATATACAGTTGGAAATTCAAAGGCGGGCAGCTCCCCAATCTCGATTCCGCTAAAAATATTTTGAAAGAATCTGGATTGGTGTCGGGAGCATATCTTGCGCCCCGCAGGGCAGCGCTCTGCATCAAACTGCGTAGATAGAAACCAATTTGAACCGATATGCCGTTTTTTTTAAGAAAAAGACCTTTTTTGACCATGTTCAGGGGGGGGCATAGACGGGTTAGGGGGGGTATGCCGACGGGGGGTGGGGGGTATGTGGACGGGGTGTAGGCAGTTCCGAACGGCCTCTGGGCAGTTCTAACCTGCCTATAGGGTGTCATGCGACGGGCTGTAGGCAGGTTAGAACTAGCTAAAGGCCGTTCATCAGGGGCTATAGGCAGTATGTCGAGGGGGTGTAGGCAGTTTCAAACCGGGTATAGGCAGTTCAGAAGCGGGTGCAGGCCGTTTGAAAGAGGGTAGCGGCTCTTGTTATGGATGATTCACTATTTAGAAACTCAACGTTCTTCCAATCCATCTTAATACCGTATCATGAAGTATCTACTGCTTTTGTAGTTTATGAAATTTATTTCTATCGGTAAAGAAAAAATGGGCATCCCTTCGCCGGTTTTGCAAAAGGTTTTTTACTTTGCGTTCGGATTCACAGTAAGTCTTTAGACTAAGTTTATGGATATTTCAGTTTACATCAGCGAGTTATTATGGGATCATGATTGTGTAATCATCCCCGGTTTTGGCGGATTGATTTGCAATTATAAACCCGCAGCCATCGAGGCTGTTACTCATCGGGTAAGCCCGCCTTCAAAAGCTATTTCGTTCAATAAGAATCTTCAAAAGAATGATGGGCTATTGGTCAACTATATCTGTGGTAAGAAACACCTGCTGTTTTCTGAAGCGATGGAAGGCATCCAGAAATGGGTGGAGTCTTCAAATGCCTTGATTAGAGGCAGTGAGGAGGTGAGGCTGAGAAATATTGGCACTCTTTCTGCCGACATTGAGGGCAATATTCAGTTTGCGCCCGATGAATCGCTGAACTATCTGAAAACTTCTTTTGGCTTAAAAAGTTTTGTGGCTGAACCGGTGTTGCGAGAAAAGAACCTGGTGACCATTGGGAGAAAGCTAGTGGAAAAGAGCACGGACAAGAGTGTAGCTAAAGGATGGAAAATAGCCGCCGCCGTTCTTCTCGTGGGGGGTATAAGTGTGCTATTTCGTATGATGTCGGTAGGGGTGGAGATTAAGCCTTTGAAATTGGATGAGGCGGGGGTTATGAATTTTGTGAACCAGATTTTTTATGTTGATAATAAACCACTCAACCCTTTACCGGTTGAAATGGATGAAGTTTCTTTGGCTGAAACAGATAATAGTCTGGAATCTGAAACTGCAATTAATGATGAGTCTATATCAAGCCACTCGATTAGAACGGAAGGGAAGACAAGTGTAGTTTCTTCGTCTGTCGTCGGTGGTTATTATGTCATTGTCGGAGCTTTCCGTCAACCGAATAATGTAGAAGCGGCAAAGAGAAATTTGCGAAAAGATTTCAAAGAGTCTGAAATTCTTGTGCTTAGAAATAATGGGCTTACTAAAGTGGGCTACTTTGCTGGCACCGACCGTTTTCGTGCAGAGGAAGTGCTTGTCCTTGCCAAGCAGCAAGATTCGACTTGCTGGATGATGCATCGGTAGGGCTTAGTTGTATCTCCAAGTATTTTATTGGCTGAAGATTCTATCCTTCTTTAATTTTTTGGGATGGGTGACGCGCCTTGTGCTTATTTCAACATTAAAGCAATGGTCTTTTGCAGATAGGGAACAATATCCTTTTCAAACCAAGGGTTTTTCTTTTGCCATATTTGATTTCTGGGTGAGGGGTGAACCAGCGGTAAATATTCGGGCAGATACTCGTGAAAGGATTTTACTGTTTCGGTAAGTGTTGGTTTCAAACGCTTTCCCAAGTAATATTTTTGGGAATACTGTCCAATTAAGATGGTCAGTTCTAAATGCTTCATTTTTTTCAATAGAAGAGCATGCCAGGCAGGGGCACATTCAGGCCGAGGCGGCAAATCACCCGAAGTGCCTCTGCCCGGATAGCAGAAGCCCATGGGCATCAGTGCGAACAGTTTGTTGTTGTAGAATTGATCTTCGGTAACCCCTAGCCAGCGCCTTAATTCATTGCCGCTCCGATCCATCCACGGGATGCCGCTTTGATGAACTTTTATTCCGGGTGCTTGTCCGATGATAACGATTCTGGCATCGGCGCTGACAGAGAGAATAGGTTTCGGCGGAAAGGGTAAATAGGATTTACAGATGGTACAAGCCAGAACCTCTTTGATTAATTTATTCATCGGATAGTGTGATGCAGAGCTAGTTATAGTCATCACGCATAGTTAAGATAAATTTATCGCTTTATAAATATCCGGAGTATTGCAGCCAACATGTTTTCAATAAAGCATACTTCGCGAGGTAATACTTTTTACTTCAGAAAAGACTTGCTTGGAAAAGCAGAGCTTAGATAAAATACGGACAGTGCCCCGGCTTTGGTTTCTTGCGGAAACAACCTTGGTAAGTCAGGGAAATTTCTGGTGCTCCTATGGAATTGGAGGCCGGGAGCAACTTAGAAATATTTATATCATAACTCAGTCCAAGCCCAATTCCTTTATAGTCAACTCGGGTGTTCAGGATGACTGCATCATACAATCCGCGGTATTGTACTCCGAAAGCCACTGCTGTTTTGCTAAGAGTAGGGTTGCCGATAATCGTTTTGAAATTACACCCTACATTAAATTCGTATGAAGGGCCTTGCCATAAAATAAGAAAGTTGGGCATCACCGATAATTTTTTGCCAATTGGTAGCGACATTCCTCCATGCCAAGTAAGTTTAAGATTCAAACGCTCGTTGCCTGACTTGCTGGCATCCTGTCCGCTGGGGAAAAACGAAATTTTAGGCTGATTGAGATGGCTGGCAGCAAAACCAAAATAGAAATTGGTCGTTTCTTTGAACATGGCGCTGTATAAAAATCCAAACCCTGCATCTCCATACATCACTCGGGTTCTTCCAAAACTTTCTCCAGGAATGGCAGGATTTGCCCCACCGGTAGAAGGATCATACTGGTCATCATAAGTAGCTTTAGAAGGATCAATAGAGCGATAATTGAAAGCGCCTTGTAAACCAGCCGAAAGTTGCATCGTACCTTTTCGGTTCAGCATAACGTGATAAGCAAAGGAAACATCTACTCGATTGGTACCCAGTTTCAGGTCGCCCGCCTGGTCTGAAAAGAAAGAAACACCGAGTCCAGCAAAACTGTTGTACTTCGTAATCTTTCCTATAGACATATCCGCGCCGCCGGCAAAAGTCCGGTAGGTTCCACCGCTATTTATAGTGAGCCACTGCGAGCGAAAATTGCCGTAAACGCGGTAATCGCAACTGTTCATCCCAGCCATAGCTGGATTGAGCGCCATCGGTGAGGCATTGTATTGAGAAAAGTGAATGTCTTGAGCACCAGCGATAAACGCAAAAAGCATTCCCGCTGTTATACAAACTGTTTTGTAAAAATTTACCGACATATTTTTCATCACACTAATTTCAGATCCGATTATTCTTGACTCATTCTTGTTTAAAGAGAACCGTTTCTCTGTATATACGAATGAAACAGAAATAAGTTTCTTACAAATGCTGTATTGTTTAAAAAGAAAGGAAATGGAGTCCGATTAAAGTCCAAACCTAAAAATATTCTTTAACCAACCTTACGTCCACACACCCAACCTCCTCTTCGTGTATAAAGATGCTGTTTTTTTCGGTAAAGATGTATGCCAAATATCTAACGAGATTGAAAGATGTGGAAACCTGAACACATTCTCTTTCAAAAAACCCGTATAGAAGGCTATATTCGACTTTATGAAATATGGATTGACCCATTTAAGTATCATTCCCCTTCGGCGCGAGGCTGCTCATAGAAGCGAGTTGGTGTCACAATTGCTTTTTGGAGAATCATATAAGGTTCTGGAAAAGAAGGAAAACTGGTTGCGCATTGCTTGTATTTACGACGGTTATGAAGGTTGGATAGATGAAAACCAACATCGCGAGTTGAGTGAAAAAGATTTCAATAATCTTTTAAGGGGGGAATCAGGCGTGGCATTGGATATGGTGTGCAATGCTTCGTCAAGTCATCAGTCTATTCCGATACTTTCCGGGAGCAGTCTTCCCCTTTTTGATGGTATGAATTTTAAAATGGGTAAGGGAAAATTTATTTACAATGGACAGGCCATTCAACCAGATGCCCAGAATTCCGCCTTGTTTGAACGGATAGCCATGCGCTATCTCAATGCGCCATATCTATGGGGCGGGCGCTCGCCCTTTGGGATAGATTGCTCTGGATTCACGCAGGTGATATTTAAGTTTATGGGAATCAAATTGCCTCGCGACGCCTGGCAGCAGGCTGAACAGGGCTCGGTCGTTAATTTCATTGAAGAATCTCGCCCTGGCGACTTTGCTTTTTTTCATAATGAAGATGGAAAAATAATTCACACCGGAATGATTTTGAAAGATAGAACCATCATACACGCTTCCGGCAAGGTTCGCGTAGATAAGATAGACCACTTTGGCATTCACAACAGCGAAAGCAAAAAGTATTCGCATCAGCTGAAACTTATCAAAAGGTTTTTCTAGATGAAGAAGAGATTCGCGGTGCTGGCCGGTGTGGGTATCTGCGCCGAAAGTGGGATAAATACTTTTCGAGGCTCTTTGGTGAAAGAATTGCTTGCTCATGCTTAAATCTTCTTTTAAGAAATATCAACAGACGTTTAAGTTGCCGGTGCTGACTTCTCGCGGTGTCATGAAGGTGAAGAATGGTTATTACCTGTTCCTCAGCGATGGAAAACAAACCGGTGTGGGCGAATGCAGCTTTATAGAGGGATTGAGCATAGATGATTTATCTCCTTATGAAAACATGCTTCAAGAGGTATGTAATTACTGCGCAACAGGTGACAAGTCCCAGATGCCTGACTTAGAGCATTTCCCTTCTATCCGGTTTGGATACGAAACAGCCCTGCTCGATTTGAGCCAGGGAGGGAAGATGGTATTGTTTGAAGGTGATTTTACCAAAGGCGCAAAACAAATTCCCATCAATGGATTGGTATGGATGGGGAAAAGGGATTTTATGCTTCGGCAAATAGGAGAGAAGCTGGAAGCAGGCTTTAGGTGTATCAAGATAAAAGTCGGGGCGATTAATTTTGAGGAGGAAATCATGCTGCTGGATTTTATCCGCAGTAAATTCCCGTCCGATTTGATTGAAATCCGCCTCGATGCCAACGGGTCTTTCAACCAAAAAGATGTTTTCAAAAAATTAGAAAGACTTGCGCATTTTGATATTCATTCCATAGAACAGCCCGTGAAACAAGGGCAGATAAAGCTAATGCAAGAGGTCTGTAAAAACTCACCGATCCTCATTGCTTTGGATGAAGAATTGATTGGTATTGCTGATAGCGAAATGAAAGATTTGCTCTGCGAAATCAATCCTTCATACATCATCCTGAAACCGAGCTTGCTGGGAGGTTTTGAGAGATGTAATCATTGGATTGAGTTAGCCAAGGAGCAAAACATAGGCTGGTGGGCCACCAGCGCTTTGGAATCCAATATCGGTCTTAATGCCATTGCCCAATGGGTTTTTGGATATAATAATCCTCTCGCACAAGGTCTCGGAACCGGCGGTCTTTATACGAAGAATGTTGCTTCTCCTTTATTTATCGAGAATGGATGTTTGGGCTATAATCCTACGAAGGTTTGGGGGAAGTTGGAGTTGTAAATAGGAATATGACGAAGCACCATAAGATGCTTCATTGCTTATATAATGTTTGATGAAATTGGTTTGGAGACTTGGAGAGTTTGTTCTTTTGGTAGTGCAAGCACCTCGATAAACTAAGAAAGCCAGAGAGAAAATTACCCCGGCTTTCTTTTGTATGGAAAGAAATACTATTCTTCTATCTTTTCTTTTTCCTTATAGGCAGTCCATATTCTCATGCGTTCGGCGCTGAGAGCAGCGGTAAGCTTTTCGTTTAGTTCGGTTCTTAAGGTATTGATTTTGACTTGAGCACTAGTGGCTTCAATCACTTTTTGATTTTTGATAGATTCGATTTCTTTGTAGTAGGTAGTGAAGGCGTTGTTGACATTCGTCCATTCGTCACCTTGTAGAAAATAGCTTTGTGTACTTTGCTCACCATCGCTTTTGCCTGAGCTTCAGGGGAGTTGTCTTTGGTTTGTGAGAAAGAATTGGCTACGGTAAAGATCAGGATAAGAGCGAGTGAAAGGTATTGTTTCATTTTTGTTTCATTTTAATTCGAAAATAAAATAAGTAGGATGATTTCGGCGTAAACGTAAAAAGAAAATCTTGTTTTGTTGTATGATATGGATATAGAGATAAGAATGTTTTTTTTCAATGCACCGGAATATCTACATGCTCTGGCTTTGCGCGATGAGGTTTTGCGAAAGCCTTTGGGGTTGAAGTTTACACGAGATGAATTGGAGAAGGATAAGCCAGATATTCATTTTGGATTGTTTGCCGATGGTGAAATAGTTGCTTGTTTGATTCTTTCTGAATCAGGAGGAGGAAGGATGAAAATGAGACAGGTTGCGGTGAGTGAAGCTCATCAGAGAATAGGGCTAGGAATGCACTTGTCAAATGCGGCTGAAAAGTATGCCGTTGAAAATGAATGCCACACGATGTATTGTCATGCCCGGAAGGAAGCAGTACCATTTTATCTAAGTATGGGATACCAATTGGTGAGCGATGAATTTTTGGAGATTGGTCTCTCGCATTATATCATGGAAAAGGGTTTGTCTTGAATTCCTTTCCATCTTTTTCATGGCAGACTGAAACAATTTTGACTTGGTTGCGTAAAATATAGCAACCCGTATGGTTTGATCATGCAGGCCAGAACAAGCTATTATTTAGGAACTAAAAAAACAATCGGAATTATGGCATCAACAGAGGCTAAAGATTATTATTACGACAAAGGTCGTCTGGATTTTACGAATGGATTTTATGATCAACCCTTTCCAAATCCTATGTTGTTGGAACTGGATGAGTTTGAAATTCTTTGCAATAAATCCTACATCAAGGGCTATCATGACGAGCGAGAATGCAAAGCGTATGAACCGCCTGTAGTGATTGAGATTGCTGCTTAGAAAATTATTGGACCGCCGCGAGGCAGGCTGAAGAACAGAAAAAGAAAACCCCATCGGTAACGGTGGGGTTTTTGAATTTTAAGGAAGGTATCTATTTCAATACATTTCTCGCAATCAGCTCTTTCATGATTTCATTGGTGCCGGCATAGATGCGCTGTACGCGGGCATCTGCCCAAGCGCGAGCCACGGGATACTCCAGGATATAACCATAGCCTCCGTGAAGCTGCAAACATTCATCGGCCACCTTCCCTTGCAAATCGGTGAGCCAGTATTTGCACATGGAGGCAGCTGCCGCATCTAATTTCTTTTGATTATGCAGCTCGAGGCAACGGTCCGCAAAAACGCGGCCGATACTTATTTCAGTACTCAGTTCCGCCAGTTTGAAACGGGTGTTTTGAAAATCCGAAACTGATTTCCCGAAAGCTTTGCGGTCTTTGGTGTATTGAATGGTGCTTTCTAAAACGCCCTCTGCAGCGGCAATTGCCATTAAACCTACAATCAAGCGCTCCTGCGCTAGCTCAGTCATCATATAAGCGAAGCCCTCACCTACTTTTCCGAGCAAATTTTCTTTAGGGACTTTTACATTTTCAAAAAATAGTTCGCAGGTGTCTTGTGCATGAAGACCTATTTTTTCCAAAGGCTTCCCTTTGGTGAATCCTTTCCAAGCTGCTTCCATTAGAAACAATGAAATCCCCTTGGCTCCTTTGGTTGGGTCTGTCTTGATCGCTACTACAGCCAGATCGCATAGATACCCGTTGGTGATAAAAGTTTTCGAACCAGTAACGAGGTAATGGTCACCTTTGTCCACTGCGACAGTTTTGATATTCTGTAAATCACTACCCGCTCCTGGCTCCGTCATGGCGATGGCCGAAATCATTTGACCAGAAACCATTTTTGGTAAATATTTCTTTTTGGTGGCTTCATTCCCATATTTCTCGATGTAGGGACAAA
Source organism: Bacteroidota bacterium (assembly GCA_016722375.1). NCBI lineage: Bacteria > Pseudomonadati > Bacteroidota > Bacteroidota bacterium. The sequence goes on from JADKJG010000004.1 coordinate 249,047, forward strand.
CAATATCATTGTGCAAAGGATAACCTACTGCCGGGCCAGCGCTTCCGGTTCGGGCAAGTTCTTCCAAGATGAGTGCGTTGTATCGGAAGTCTTTAATGCCTAATCCGCCGTATTGCTCGTCCACCTGCGGACAAAGAAATCCTGCCTCCCCAAATTTTAGCCAACTTTCGCGAGAAACCATTTTGTTTTTTTCCCATTCAGCATTGTATGGCAGCACTTCCTTTGCTACAAAATCGCGAACAGATTGAGCAAACATGATGTGCTCATCGGTGTAAACATTTCTTTCAATCATTATTTTGAATTAGAGCGGCAATGATAAAAGAAAAGCCGTTAACGATTAGTTAACGGCTTTTCAAATGTGCTGTGTATATAATTGTTTAAGGGAAAATACCCATTGCGTAATAACTATCGCGAATTTTATTGATTGCTACAGCAAAGGCAGCTGTCCGCAGGGTTTTGACATCCTTATTATTGATCTTGAAATCGCGGATAGCGCGATAGGCCACAATCATGGTGTCTTCCAAACCTGAATTTACTAAATCAATTTCATCGGCACCGTGAATCAATTTTTCAATTCTTTTAGCATCTACTTTTGTTCCTGTCAACTCCTCAACCAGTGTGATAAAATTTTTCTGATGTTTTTCTTCATATCGCTTTTGCATTCTGCCAAAACGAACGTGTGAAAGATTTTTGAGCCATTCGAAATAAGAAACCGTGACACCTCCTGCATTGGTATAGATATCGGGGATAATCATCACTCCCTTTTGATCAAGGATTGCTTCTGCCACAGGAGTAACCGGTCCGTTGGCTGCTTCAGCAATAATTTTTGCTTTTATCCGAGGGGCATTTTCTTCGGTAATCTGTTTTTCTAAAGCTGCAGGTATCAGAATGTCGCACTCGAGTTCAAGAGCATGAAGGCTATCTGGGATAAACTTTGCATTCGGAAATCCTTCTATTGTTCCTTTTAAGTTCCGGTAGTTTAAAACCCTCATCAGGGTCAATCCCCTGTTCATTAATAACCGCGCCTTCTCTTTCAGCAATAGCAATGATTTTTGCCCCATACTCTACAATGAATTTGGCTGCATGATAACCCACGTTACCTAACCCCTGCATAATAACGCGCTTCCCTTCCAAACCGATACCAAGACCTAGTTTCTCCATATCCTCTTTATATGAGCAGACTTCGTTCAGGGCATATACCACACCTCTGCCGGTCGCTTCGGTTCTTCCTTTAATGCCGTTCAGAGAAACAGGCTTGCCGGTGACACAACCATAGCCATCCAGTTCGCCAGGACGCAAAGTCATGTAGGTATCAAGAATCCAAGCCATTTCTCTTTCACCCGTTCCATAATCTGGTGCGGGCACATCTATACCGGGGCCGATAAAATTTTTCTTTACCAATTCTGCAGTATAACGACGGGTAATATTTTCTAAAATTTCAGGTGAAGTATCTCTTGGTGCAATTTTTATTCCCCCTTTTGCACCTCCGAAAGGCACATCAACTAAGGCACATTTATAAGTCATGAGCGCCGCCAAAGCCATCACCTCATCCTGATCTACACGCATGGAATAGCGAATACCTCCTTTGGTCGGAGTACGGTGATGAGAATGCTGCACACGATACGCTTCTATCACTCGAACTTCTTTCCCCCATTTGACCGGGAAATTCATTTTATAAATGCTATTACATGCTTTGATTTGATCCAACAGCCCTTTAGGGGCACCGGTAAAAGGTGCCGCATTATCAAAATAATAGGATACACTTTCAGAGAAACTTAGTTTCTCCAAATTTATCTTTTTGCTTTTTTCAGCCATAAGTTGTAGGTTTTTATTATAAAAAAAAGAGAACGCAAATTGATGCCTTTTTCCTCCGAATTTCCAAATGATTTCTAACTAATTAACTCTTTTGTTTTTGTTCCATTGTTTTCAACCTTCTTTCTATGTTGAAAAGAAAGACTATAAGAAAGGTAAGGATGATAAAAAGTACTGCCAAAACCACATAAATTTTCAAGTCCCAAGTAATAAATTGTTCTCTGTTGGATTCGGCATCGCCCTGTGCATGAGCAAAGAATAGACATAGGATTAAAGCGAGGCTAGGGATATATCGTTTCATTTTATTTGTTTTTGATGAATAAGTTGCATTCGAATAAGAATAGATAAGAACCAGAAGCCCAGAAGAATCCAACCAATGACAGCAGGGTAGAAGAACATCCGAAGAGTGCTGTCCAAATCATACTTGCTGAAAGCTGGATTGCCTCCGTTACCGGGGTGCATTGAATCTGTCAATCGAGGAAGTACAAATACACAAAAGATAAATACCACAAAAGCTACAACGTTAAACATAGCGGCGATTCGAGTGATTTTCTTCTTATCGGCAAATGAATTTCGAATGACCATGTATGCAACGTAGAAAATAATAGCTACCAATGCCGCTGCCATTTTGATGTCTTCCAGCAATAATTTCATAATAACATCTAACCAGTCAACCCCAATGTACCAAGTGTATTTTGCCCAGACCAAGCCCGTGAAGTATCCACAGGCACTGAATACCAACGCTACAATTACGCTTTGATGTGCATACATATCCCACTTTGGGTCTCCTTTAATAAGGAAAAGAATACTCCAGATGAATGAAGCAAATACCAGCATGGTCATTACAAACCACATAGGAACATGAAAGAAAGTATTGCGGATTGTTTCGTATAAAATTTCTCGATAGGGGAAGCATGTCAAATTATGTTTGTTGTTGTTTACTTCCGGTATTGACAACGTAGCACCACTTTTGAATGAACTATCTTCCCGAGTTGTTTTAACTAAGACTAAAGCATCGCGTAACGAAAAGGTTCCATCCACATCATCATTTATCACGACGTCAAAGTTTGAAGAGCCCAGATCTTTTGCTTGGAATTGACTTAAACCAAATGTTGCGGAAAGTGTCTTGTTGTCGAGAACCTGAAGTGAGATGGGGGAATAAAAACGGCTCTTATTTTTGAACCACAATTGCAGTTTGCCCACTTTGTGTGAGGTGAAATGTGTATTAAAGCCGGTGATTCGGATTACATAAGAGGTATCGGCATATATGATAGACGGATGGACTTTTGTAATCCCCGGGCCTAGCGGGATAAAAAAACTTCCTATTAATACATATACTAACAGTGCCGCACAAAGCCACTTCCACCACCTTTGATAAATCCAGTTCATCTATTGATTAGTCTTTTATTTTGGCGATCTGATTTTCATCGAACGTATATCATTCCATGTTTTCCGCCTACGAATCATGTATCGTCCGCATTAATTTACGGGGCAAATATATTCAAATGGTAAGGTGCCGTAACAAATTGTTTCCAATATATTTTACAATCTTTAATCGCTAATAAATAATAGCCATTAGTAGAGTTGTATTTGATAGAGCGAAAATGCTTGTTCATTAGGTTTAAGCGAAACTTATGGCATGGACAATCTTGATTTTTATCGTCTTGGTATCTGCCTTTCTATATTAGTGAATTTGGAAATAATCATTGTCTGAAAGTATGTGTTATAAAAAGAGCAGCTATAAGTAGGTCTCAGACTTTGCGGTTTCATCCGGTTCTTTGCCAAATTGTCATCTTCTCTTTCCATTTTTGACCGACTTATGTCTATTCGGTACCCATCTCTAACTATTCGGTACCGTTTAGTAAGAGACAGGTACCTGTTCGTAGCTACTCAGTCCCTGTTAGCCAAAGATAGGTGCCTGTTCGTTGCTATTCGCTCCCTGTTAGCTAAAGACTGGTCCCTGTTCGCAGCTACTTGGTCCCTGTTAGCAAGAGATAGGTCCTTGTAATCGGCAATTCGGTACCTGTTAGCTACTACTCGGTCCCTGTTAGCCAGAGATGGGTGCTTGTTAGCTAAAGTTGTGGAGTCTGTACAATGATTATGGCTAAATTCTTACAAATACGTTTTGGTTGAGTGCGTTACAAAATTGAAACTTAGAAGGAATTATGAACCCTTACTATCTTTTTACGGTTTAATTTGTTAAATGAATTGAAAAGGATAATTCTATACAATCATCCCGATTTTATTTATATTTTTGTATCAATAAAATTGATAAGACATGAAAAATGAAAAAGCAAAACTACCGCAACAGGTACTGGTTATTAACTCCGATAAAGGTTCGGATAAAATTTCGGTTGAATTAAGTACGATAAAACGTGCTGCATTAACATTAAGGGCATTATATCATCCATTAAGAAAAACGATATTGGAGCTCATTCAGGATAACGGTGAATCTATCGTAACTGATATATATAAGAAGATGAAGATAGAGCAATCCGTTTGCTCTCAGCATCTGGCTATTTTAAGAAGAGCAGAAGTAGTCACTACGCGCCGTAATGGAAAGCAGATTTTCTATTCTGTGAATCCTAAAAGAATTGGTGAAATCTATGATTTAGCAAAATCGTTGGCTCAAAGAACCGTGAAGTAAAAGATTGGTTTTCCAAAAATGCTGAACGCCGTGTCGCACAAACACGGCGTTTTTCTTTGAATCAACCAGATATAATAATTATTCTGAAATTGCATTAATCAATGCCAAGAAAGGAGTGATTTTTCTTGTGTTTGTGGGCATTTCACCTGAAATCATTGCAACGATTATTAATGATGCTTTTTGGTGTGTCCGATTCGGAATTTGAAATGTGAATAAATATCTTCGACAGTTTTCTGAAACGGATTCTTTTTTGTATTTTCATCGTGTAACTTTGCAGGGAGGTTGCCGTACGTATAAAGGTCAGTTATTTTTGCGTGGTTTTGTTCTGAGATATTGAAGAGAAAAACTAAAGTGATAGCAGATGCAACAGGATACAGTTTGATTAGCATCTATTATTAACGAGATTGAATAAAACAAAGCGATTGAAAAGAATTTTAACCATCTTATTCTTTGGAGGTATTTTGTTTCAGGGCAGAGTCTTGGCACAGGTACAAGCTTTGTCTATTGCCGATTCGCTTGTAAGTTGTGGAAAGCTTACGGTAACTTTTCAGGATGTATCTACCGGCAACCCAACGTCATGTTCGTGGGATTTTGGCGATGGGACTTCTCCAATACAAAACTGTGGAACCCTGACTCATACCTATACTGCACCTGGTGTTTACAATGTTGTGCATTCAGTTTCAGACGGCACGAACACTAGTACTGAGTCTATTCTTATCCGCGTTTATCGAGGTCCGCAGGCAGAGTTTGTATCTTTCGACCTCTCGGGCTGCTCACCCCACTGCGCCACCTTCACTAACCAAACTATTGTCGGTGAAAGTGCCATAAGCCAAGTGGTTTGGGATTATCAGGATCCCTCCCCAACCACAAATTATAATGGCTCGCACTGTTATAATAATCCGGGTTCTTATAGGGTGTCTTTATTTGTTAGGGACATAAATGGTTGTGAATCCAAAATCGTTAAGGATAATTATATAGCTGTCCGGCCAAGACCTCGGGTCACTTTAACAGCCAACCCTGCTTTTTCATGTAATGCACCATGGAATGTTGTATTAACTGCCACTATTACATCTCCAACTACTCCTGATTATACGTATAAATTTTTTGTGTTGGGGACCGGCACACCGAGAGTCGTCGGGCCTACTTCGGCTACTAGTGCTACTATAAGCAATATTTACCCCAACGGTATTTATAACGCTTATGTGGAGGTAGAAGATGCCAACGGTTGCAAAGACACTTCCTTTTTTCGCATTGAAATCACCGACTTGGTGGCTGGTTTTAGACCTGCAAACGACAGTGGATGTGTGGGCGTGCCGATACAATTTTGTGATACATCAAATTTCGCCTCTAGTTGGGATTGGGATTGGGGTGATGGCTCAGCACACTCAACCGTCAAGTGTCCGAATAAAAGTTATGCTACTCCCGGGTGTTATGATGTAACGCTTATCATTCGCTATAACACTTGTAGAGATACTATTACCAAAATTAATGTTATATGCATTTTCCCTCCTCCTAATTTTACATTTAGTGCCAACCAAACATATAATTGCACCGCTCCGTTCAATGTAAACTTCACTGCCGTACCCAGCAGTGGGATTATTACGAATTACGCCTGGGATTTTGGAGATGGTTCCCCGACAGTTAACACAACCGGACCTACTTCATCTCATACCTATACTACAGCCACTAGTTTTACGGTTAAAGTTACTGCTACCAGTAATCAGGGCTGCTCGGTAACGAAAACCCTAACGAACTATATTAAGATTAAAGATGTAACCGCCCGTTTTACTACAAGTATTGATTCGGGTTGCACTCCTCTTTCCGTGCGTTTTACCAATACGAGTATTGGACAGGCTCCACTAAGTTATTACTGGATATTTGGTGACGGTGCTAACGATAATGTAGCAAGTCCCACCCATGTATTCAGTATAACAGGAAATTACAAACCGATATTGATTGTTACCAATGGCTCGGGTTGCAAGGATACTTTTGTGTTTCCAAGAATTATTAAGGTAGGGTCACCTATCAGGCCTTCGTTTACCGCCAATCCGTTGATTCAATGTATTGACCAACCGGTTATTTTCACTAATACCACCAATGTAGCAGGCATCAATCCTCCACCTCTTTTTACCTGGTTCTTTGATTTGCCAAAAAGTAATGCCGCTGCTGGGCCTCCTGGTCCATTTACACCAACCAAGACTAAAACTTATTCAGATACTGGTTGCTATGATATTAGACTTAGGATTACTAGTCAAGGCTGTATAGCAGATACCACGCTGACTCAATATGTCTGCATTGTTTTACCCAAGGCTGACTTTGACTTTGTGGCGAATTGTGGAAATGCATTAATTGATACATTTAAGAGTAAATCACAAGGAGCCGATTTATATAGTTGGGATTTCGGTAGCGGCCCTAGTCCCTTCAGCCCTTCAGATTCCATTCACATTCACCAATTTTCTCCCGCGGGGACTTATTCGGTATTGCACATCGTTAAGAATAATGCTACCGGTTGTGTTGATTCCCTCCGCAAAACGGTTAACGTAGGTGTCTCAACCATTGGCTTCACAGCAGATACTTTATCCGGCTGTCGTTCCCTCACGGTGCACTTTCGCGATACTTCGGTTTACTCTAATACCTGGCGATGGAATTTTGGCGATACCGCAAGCAGTACAAATACCTCCTCGTCAAAAAATCCTACGCATATATTCACCCGTTCGGGCAGTTATACTGTTACGCTGGTCATAAATCCAGGAGGCGATTGCCCGGATACCCTGCGCAAGGTGGCTTATATCACGGTATATGGAATTACGGTTGGCTTTGAGGCCATTCCCGCTTTCGGCTGTGTTCCGCTTAACCCGACATTCAGAGATACAAGCGCCTCCTATATGGGTACCATCAACTCCTGGTTATGGACTTTTGGCGACCCTACTACAGGTTCCTTTGATACCTCAATAGTTCAGAACCCGAACCATACTTACAATAATCTAGGCGATTACACAGCGCGCTTACGCGCTACTGATACCAGAGGATGTTCGGCAACTGTTACCCGTCCAGTCCACGCAGCAAAGACAAATGCCGATTTTTCTTCCGATACTGCTGTTTGTCCCGGCGACTTGGTGACGTTCACTAATCTATCTACTAACTCAAACGTTTCGTACTGGAACTTTGGCGATCCAAGCTCTTCGAGTAATCTCTCTACAGATATAGATCCCACCCATGTGTTCACTAACATGGGTATATACACTATAACCTTGATTGCCGTCAACGATACCTTTGGCTGCTCAGATACTATACGTCGAAATATTAATGTTTCGCAGCCTTATGTGAATTTTTACGACACCTCCGGCTTTGCCCCCTGTCCGCCGTTTCCGGTTCGGTTCTTCAATACTTCTGCCCTGCGTCCGGGTTATAAGTTTATTTGGGATTTCCATGATCAGCCGAACCCAATTGACAGCATCACCTTTGACCCTATCCATGTTTTCTTTTATCCTGGGGACTACGATGTGAGCCTTACTTTGACCGATTCAATCGGAGGTTGCACCGTTACCCGAACCTATGAAGACCGGATCAAAATCCGGGGACCGATTGGAAACTTTACTGCCAGCACCGACAGCGGCTGTACCCCGCTCACGGTATGTATCAGTGGCAATCTGCAAAATACATTCTCACTTGTTGTAGATATGGGCAACGGGGTAGTTTTACCTTATGACAATTTAACTGGACACCAAGTCGCTCCCAATGTGTGCTATACTTATGACAGTTCCGGGACTTTTTTCCCCACCTATATTCTTCGCGACAGCTTGAATTGCACAGTTGCTTACCCGGTAGATACCATCACCGTAGGCAGCTTTCCCTATCCAAATTTAGAAAGCGATACAACGGTCTGCGAGGGAAATTATGTACAGTTTAATTTAACCCCTGGTGACCGATATTTATGGAGATCGAAACCAACGCCTCATTACCTCAGTTGCATTGATTGTGCTGACCCCATTAGCTCTTCGCCCGACACCGTCACTTATTATGTGACCGTCACCTCCGGTGTCGGCTGTGTGGCTCGCGATACCATAACTATTAATGTGGATCCGCTGCCGTCCCTCTCTCCCGGTATTGACTTCCGTATTTGTCCGGGCGACACCCTGCAATTGAACGCCGGTAACGGTGTGGCTACTGCCGTTTGGAGTCCACCATTGTTCATGGAGGATTCAAACAAGGTCAATCCTAAAGTTTGGCCTTCAGATACTATGCAATACCGCGTAACGGCTTTCAACAAAACTGGATGTTCTATTTCCAAAGTTGTCAATGTTTATCCCATCCAAAACGTAACGGGTACTGTGTCGCCGCGCGACACGCTAGTCTGTGAAGGTGAAGCCGTCGGTTTCCGCGCACAGGTGCTCAATGCTTCCATCAACGATACCTCTATTGTTTGGTCACCTTCCAAATATCTCAACGCTACCGGTATTTTTGATCCTATCATGCGGGCTCCGGCGGGCAACTACACCTATTTTGTCAGCATCAGCAGTGCTGGCTGCACACCATACAAGGACAGCGTCCATGTTCTGATTTCTCCCTACCCGGATCTTCAGGCGGGCGATAACGTGACCGTCACCGAAGGGACTACTGTTAATCTCTGGGCATCCTCCGGCTCCAATGTGGTTTATACCTGGACGCCTAGCATAGATTCTCTTTCTTGCACTCTTTGTCGCAGGCCATCGTTTGCGCCTAGGGTTTCGCAGTACGTATATGTAGATGTAACTAACAAGTACGGCTGCGTCGCACGCGATTCGGTTTATATTAATGTCGTGGCTTGCAATGACAGCGCTGTATTTGTGCCCAATACCTTTACTCCAAATAGCGACAACCGCAACGACGTGCTTTACGTGCGCGGCGTCGGAATCAGTCAACTCAACTTCTTCCGCATCTTTGACCGCTGGGGACAACTCGTTTGGGAAACATCCGACATCGGACAGGGATGGGACGGCTCCATTCGTGGAACAATCGGCAACACTGCCACCTTTGTCTATACCCTTCAGGCAATATGCACCAACGGCCAGCTAATAGAGAAACAAGGAAACGTCACCCTGATTCGATAAACCATTTGCTCTTTTATCTTTCAGAGATAAACTACACGTCATTCATCATTCAGATATAGCTATGCCCTGGATTCTGGGTTACCTTTATAGCGTTGATGTCAAGCAATCTGGCTTTATTCATGTTTGCCGTTTGCAAATGATAAACCCTCTGATTTCAGAGGGTTTTGAATACTCCAAGTGATTCTGTCGGGATTCGAACCCGAGACCCATACATTAAAAGTGTATTGCTCTACCAGCTGAGCTACAGAATCGAACCTTTTTTCTTTTTAAAAGAGGCGCAAATATAGATTCTTTGATGAAAAATAAGAGAGAGAAATGATTTTTTTTCAGATAATAGAAACAAAACCACGGTCACCGGTAAATGGGGGACCGCAGAGATTGAAATATCCAACAAAGACTACATGAAAATCTTCAACACATCACCTACCCTGATCGGGCGGCTGAGAACGTTGCTGTTATCTGCTTTGAGTTTATCAACGCTCACGCCGTCGTAACGATTGGCGATGCTCCAAAGCGTATCGCCCGGTTGCACCACGTGTTTCACGCAATGGCAACTTTTATCCATCGTGATTGCCGGAGCGCTTTGAGTCACCTGAACCGTTTCAACCGTGTCTTCCACTTTTTCTGAAGTCGCATGATCTATACTGTCCGCAGTCATGATCGCCGCCTGAATTGAATCACTCATCAGAATTTCTGAAGGCCGTTCAATGACCTTCGGTGCAAAAGCCCGTGCATAGTTTGGCGATTCGGTAACTGCAGCCTGAATCACAATCTTTAATTTTTGTCCGTTATATACGGCCGAACTTTTTAAACGATTATCTCTTTTAATGGTGCTGGCCGATACTCCATACTTAGCCGCAATCTTTCCTAAACTTTCGCCGCTTTTCACCTTGTGATACACTGTGCGACCCATGCTGAACACCGGTTGAATTTCTTTGATAATCAAAGCCGAGTCCACCATAATCTCAGTTTCCTTTGCTTCAAATAAAGTGAAGTATTTGACCGGAAGGTTGAGTGGAAAACCATTTTGCGTATAGGGAACAATGCCTGCGCGAACGCTCGGATTTAGAAACTGCAATTCATCCAAAGGAATATTCAGCGTGTTAGAAATATGCTCCAACCGCACCTTGGCAGAAATCACTACCGTATCCACGATATACAATTCTCTTCTCGGCTCGGCAGAAACCAATTTATAATCTGCATAATTATTCATCACATACACCGCCGCGATGTATGTAGGCACATAACTGCGCGTTTCAGCCGGCAGATAATTCATAATCGCCCAGAAATTCTTGATACCTCCCGAACGGGCAATAGCTTTGTTCACATTCCCCGGCCCCGAATTATACGCCGCCAACACTAGGTGCCAGTCGCCATACATTTCATACAACTTCAACAAATAATCTGCTGCTGCCTCCGTCGCCTTTATCGGGTCGCGGCGCTCGTCAATGTATGAATTGGTCTTCAACCCCAACATCGTGCCCGTGCCATACATAATCTGCCACAAGCCAGTAGCACCCGCCCGCGAAACCGCTACCGGATTGAAAGCCGACTCAACAATCGGCAAATATTTAAACTCAATCGGAATCCCTTTTCTATCCAATATCTCTTCAAAAATCGGAAAATAAATCTGCGAATTGGCCAGACAACGCGCCATCAAACCACGACGCTTATAGGCAAAGAAATCTATAAACTGCTTCACCGTGCTGTTATATTGGAGCGGCACCATAGACGGAATCAGCCTCATCTTTTCCTCAATCTGCTTATCGGTAAACCGCGGAATAGCACTTTGAGGCATATCAATACTCGCCACCAACTGCTCGTCCGTCACAAAAAACTTATCGCGCGTAAAAAGCGAATAGGACATACTGTCCAGCATCATAATCACCGGGTCGGTGGCGCAAGAGGCTTTCGACCCCTCATTATTACCAAAAGCTGGAACAAAAGCCAGCCCCAAAAATATTGCCAAAAGTCCCTTGAAAGATGTACGTTTCATCATCAGCTATAATTTATCTACAAACTTAACGAAAACAAGGTCCGGATTATTGCATAACCCGGCCTCTTAATATTATTTAACCGTCCGCGAAGGTAAAAGGTTACGTTTTAATCGTTAAAGTTTTATGAACGCTTACTTATTTTCACTGTAAACTATAAGCGACAGTCGAATAAATCGGCCGGAAAATGATGATGGCGGCAGCCGGGCTTTCGCCTATATCTTTTTCTTAACTCTAAAATTATTTTGGAAAGAAAAAGGATGCTGGCTCTATCCCTGCCGCAGTGTAGAGACGCAATATTTTGCGTCTCTACACGAATGCAAAATACAGACATAATATATTACGTCTATCGTGGCCCAGACGCAAAATATTGCGTCTCTACGTATTATCCGGTTCTATATCTATGTTGGTCACCAATTTCTTGTGTGCCTCGATGACAATATTTTTCGTAGCAGTTTTATGATGTTCCTTCGTGGCAATCAGCGAATCGTTACCGGTAGGCACCCCGTCCACAAAGACGAAGGTACCGGTGCTGTCTGTAACGCTTACTAAATCTACATTGGCCAGTTTCACCTCTACACCTTCTTCCGGCACACCGGTCACCAGATTCTTCACCACACCGGTTATCTTAAATTCATCGCCCTCTTGAATATTGTTGTACGGACCGGGCAATAAATACTCGTGCCGCTTGGCATAGTCGTCTTTATAAAGTGTTTTGCTGGCGCGGCTGATGACCTGCAACACCATCCATAAATCATTATAAACACCAATGCGCGACTGCGTTTTTGTAGGCCGCTCTTTGATGGCTTTGTTCTGCGCCGTGTTGGCCACATTAAAGGCGGTGAGCGACAAGGTCGCATCGGACACGACACCAGCCGGAATATTGACCGCCGCCAACTCCACACTGTATTTTCCGAGCGCGGCGATAAAGGCAGTCATAAATTCATTGACCTTGCTCTGCTGTGTATCCATGATTTTATAATCATCATTTCCGAACTCGTTCCACACCGATTTTTTATTCGGGAAAGCCTTTTCGATAAAATATTTTACGTTTTGATATTGCGCCTTGCATTCATCCCATCGGGTTTGCATTTCTTCGGTCAACTGTTGAATCTGGTCTTGCACCGTTTCGTCGGTTTCGATGTTCATCGCCGCCGTAAGTTTGGCCTGAAAATCTGTTTCAAAACTGCCGCCAAAATCGGCATCGAAGCCGATAAAATCTGCCGTGTCATCAACAAATAATTCGTGCATCACTTGCGCCTCTTCCACCATCCGCGAGTCTTTGATGCCGCCATAAAGCCTATTTACCTGTGTCGTTCCCATGTTTTGTTCGTTTATCTCTATTAATACGAAGCAAATATAAGGAAGGTTTCATTGATTACTTAGGTTATTTTCAAATTTTATTGACAATTTAATAAAATATGTAGGCAATATGTAAATTTGATGACCATCTATAATGAAGTATGGACACAATATATTGAACATAGAGCTACATTTAATTAAAAAGCTAGGCAATTTATCGAAGAATCTACACCATTTGTCTTACTTTCTTTATCAATTCGGACAAAGGGTGTATATTGTTCATTAAATTGAGTGGCCATTTTGTCAAATTGGTAGTATTTTTCTAAAATAAGCATATTGAAACTACAAAAGTCTTAAAGACTTTTGTAGTTTATACAGTCTTTGAGACTTTTGTTTTTGACTTTATTTCGCGCAGAGGGCGCAGAGTAGCTGGGAACACAGAGAAGATTCAGTAAAAAGATTTGAGGCTCTGCATCTCTGCGCTCTCCGCGTGAAATGTATTCATTCGGTCGCTCCGATGGAGCTTGTATAGAGTGGGTTATTTACTTCTACCAAAAGATAGTTCCTACGGAACTTGATGGCAGCTATTCACGAATGTTTGCTTATGGTGGTTTTCAATCCGTAGGATTGATGCCTTTGGTAGAAAAGCGAATATCCATCTATCTAATCCTGTAGGGATGAGCGATATTGAAACTACAAAAGTCTTTGAGACTTTTGTTTTTGACTTTATTTCGCGCAGAGGGCGCAGAGTAGCTGGGAACACAGAGAAAATACAGTTAAGAGATTCGAGGCTCTGCATCTCTGCGCCCTCCGCGTGAAATGTATTCATTCGGTGGCTCCGATGGAGCTTACACAGTGGAGACTATTTATTTCTACCAAAAGATAGTTCCTACGGAACTTGATGGATGCTATTCACGAATGTTTGTTTATGGTGGTTTTCAATCCGTAGGATTGATGCCTTTGGTAGAAAAATGAACATCCATTTTTCTAATCCCGTAGGGATGAGCGATATTGAAACTACAAAAGTCTTTGAGACTTTTGTTTTTGACTTTATTTCGCGCAGAGGGCGCAGAGGAGCTGGGAACACAGAGAAAATACAGTTAAGAGATTCGAGGCTCTGCATCTCTGCGCTCTCCGCGTGAAATGTATTCATTCGGTCGCTCCGATGGAGCTTACACAGTGGAGACTATTTACTTCTACCAAAAGATAGTTCCTACGGAACTTGATGGCAGCTATTCACGAATGTTTGTTTGCGGTGGTTTTCAATCCGTAGGATTGATGCCTTTGGTAGAAAAATGAACATCCATTTTTCTAATCCCGTAGGGGGCCTTTGGGGGGGGGGGGGCGAGGGGCTGAGTGGGTTCATAGCCCGGGGCTTGTGGCGGCGGTGGTTTTCAATCTGTAGGATTGATGCCTTTGGTAGAAAAACGAACATCCATTTTTCTAATCTCGTAGGGATGAGCGATGGGGATATCATAGAATGCGGCAGCGATTCCATCCCTTAGAGGAATGGAATCGCTTATATCCTCACATCGCCATTTCCTCCAGCCATTTTCGCAGCACTTTCTCCTTCCTCATCATCCTCAGATAATCTTCCTCGCTGCCGCTTGCTTTCCATTCAAACATTTGGCGAAGGGAGCGTTGCAGCGCTTTGTCGGCGCGAAGTGCTTTTTCATTCGCCATCAAAAGAACCGCCCAGTTCTTCAGTACAAAAGCGAGGTTCTTGTCTTGGTAAGCCTTTTTGAGATGGAGTAATTTGATGAGGCGCTCAAAGCATTGTTCATCGGCGGCTTTGCGGTCGCCATTATACTGGTCTTTAATCAATCGCGCATAAACAATGCTCAGGTCGGTGGCATCAAACTTTGCAGGCTTTCCCTCGAGGAGGAGTTCCATGCGCGAGTCGGCTAGCTTTTTGAGCACCGGTGCCGGGCTGCGGTATTTTGGGTGAGCAATCCGTTTTGCATTTTCTTCCTGTGCCAGCATTTTCTGTTGGCTCTTTATGGGTTCAAAGCCCAAAGAATGATAGAGCCAAAACGCACCAGAATCTATGCCGTCTTTATTGTGTTTTCCAATCTGGTAAGGGTCCACGCTGAATCGCTTGAGCTGATAAACCTGTCGGTGCAGTTCTAGTATCTGCCCGAAAAGATATTGCGACTCGCCACCGCGATAGGCGGGAAAAACATTCAAGCCAATCCGCCCGCTGTCAAACAACAACCATGAACCGGCATAGGCTATTGGCATGCCGTTTTTGAAGGCAACATAACCCATGTAGTTGTCAATCGGGTGTCGCCGCGCAGGTGCCATGCCAAACAGCGCCACCGTAAGTCCACGAGACAATTGGTAATAGGAAACCAGATCAGGTTGGGTAAAAGTGATGGGGTCTATCTCGCGGATGTGGCGCAACAAAACCATGCGGCTGCAATCAATAATCTGTTGTGCTTCATCCGCCCGCAAATGGAGGAGTTTTGGTTTTTCCTGCGCATGGTCTTTCAACTCGGCTTTGCGCACCAGCGAGCGGTGATAAAAAGGTTGATACAAAGTATCGGGCAAACCTACCGGTAGGGATAGACGGGTGTTGGTATAAATCAGGAGCGAGTTCCAGAGTTCGTCGCGCACCTCCGGCCTCATATCTGCCTGATCGAAAACGCGGAGGAGCGTATCGAGCATATTTCCACCCTCCGGTGTCATTTTCTGTAGCCATGATTTCCAATCGTCGTTTTCATCTTGCAGAATTTCAGATTCTACTTTGGGAAGCACTACCGAAAGCACAGCACTAATCTGCCCTTCATCGGCATCTATAGAATTCAAGGAAACCAGATGGGGAAAGCGCGCCTGTAACCATCGGCAGACTTCGAAGCCAAAGGCAGCGCACATCGTCGTGCCATTCAAGCCGCTATTGCCTAATTGATATTGCCGGTTTTCATCTTCCTCTATGGTTTGAACTAATTGATTCAAGGCATTTTTGGCCAACGTAAAGATTTCTTTGTCATCCGGATAGGCCATCAGGAACTGGAGGTCGTGATAAAACTGACCTATTTCATCTGTTCGGTGAAGGTGTGAGGGCTTAATGCGCTGGAGTAGTTTCTTTTTCAACGACTGAAATTCAGTGCCATATTGATGGCGGATGCTGCTAAGGCGGGCAAGGGCTTCGGTGCTAATCCTGTGAGTCATGTTTTGCTTTGTGCTAAAAATATCCAATTTTTATTTCCGTCGGGGTGGTCGGTAGCAGGTGATAGACTAAGATTCGCCTTCTTGCGTTTTATAAACGATAGCTGTGGGGAAAACCTATAATGTGCCAAAACCAAAAAATTGCATATTCGCGCCTTCATAAAACAAGAAATATAAATCATGAAAAAACTATTGCTTGCCTTTACCCTCTGTGCATTTGCTTTGTCTGGTTTCAGCGCAGAGTCTGAATCAGTACTTCATTTCCGTAACATCTATTGGGGAACCAAGATGGATTCGGTGTGGAGAGACGGAAAGAAACTAGAATTTCAGAAAGACCGCAACGCGTTGTTGAAGGACGCTTATTTTCTGCCTGGCGATGACCCAATGATCGGGGCGGTGAAATTGGACCGCGTGCTCTATTTATTCAATGACCAAGGACGATTCTATAAAGTATTCCTTCAAGGCAACATTGAGGAGGCAGAAGAGATGAGATTTATCCTGACTTACAAATTCGGTGACTTCCGAAACGAAAGCTATGTGGACGACAGTCACATCATGCAGTGGTTGATCCGCGATGTAACTTTTACACTGAAAGAAGTGGCCAAATCACGTTTTGAATTGACGATTGAAAGCAGTTGGAAAGCCAGCGAAGACTATAAAAAGAACACCAGCGTGAATGATTTTTAAAGAAGGATGATTCATCAGGAAGTATCCCTGTTTCCATGTTGGAAGGCAGGGATTTTTTTTGTTTCAAATCCATTGGGAGGTTATAATCCGTTAAAACATAGAAGGCTTGGGCTTTGTCCTATCTTGTAAATTATATTTTTGCCCGCCAGATAAATTTAAATGAAAAGCGAAGAAGAGAACCCGATACACTATTATAATCCGAATGGCAGAATGAGAACCAGCCCTTACCGTCCACTGATATATGCACTAATTTTATCAGTAGGTGTCTTGATAGGTTTTGTGATTAACAACGCTACCAGCGGAAAAAGAGAAATCTTTTCGCGCGGCTATGATAAGATAGATGATATCATCAACTATATCAACATAAAGTATGTAGACACCGTGAACCGGGAGCAATTGGTGGACAAGACCATAGATAAAATGCTATCTAATCTCGATCCTCACTCTGTATATATCACAGCGAAAAGTGTGGATGAAATGAATGAACCGCTGGAAGGGAATTTTGAAGGGATAGGTATTGAATTCTTTATTGTTCAGGATACGATTACGGTAGTATCCGCTATCTCCGGCGGCCCGTCTGAATCTATCGGATTGAAAGCCGGTGACCGGATTTTGAAGATTAATGACAGTATTGTAGCGGGTATTAAAATCAGTGAGACGGGTGTGAAACAGCGCCTGCGAGGACACAAAGGAACTACGGTAAAGGTGACAGTATTACGCAGCGGCATGAAGAACCTGTTAAACTATGAGATTGTGCGCGACAAAATTCCGCTCTATAGCATAGATGCTTCGTACATGATCAACAAACAAACGGGTTATATCCGCATTGGTAGTTTCAGTGCTACCACTCATGAAGAATTTATGGAGCGAGTAGAAAAGATGAAAGCAGAGGGTATGAAGAAAATGATCATAGACCTTCGTGGAAATCCAGGCGGCTATTTGCAGGCCGCTACCGCTATCGCGGATGAATTGATTAGTGGAGATAAGCTATTGGTCTATACCGAAGGAAAGGCTTATGAAAGACAGGAATATCACGCGAATAAAATCGGAATATTTGAAGAGGGCGCGTTGAGCATTTTGATTGACCAAGGTTCCGCTTCGGCCAGTGAGATTCTTTCAGGGGCCGTACAGGACTGGGATCGAGGAACCATCATCGGCAGAACGTCTTTTGGAAAGGGATTGGTGCAGGAACAATATGCCTTGAAAGACGGTTCGGCGCTTCGTTTAACGGTGGCGAGATATTATACGCCATCGGGTAGAAGTATTCAGCGTTCTTATGCCAATGGCAATGAGCAGTACTACAATGAAATTTACGAACGTTATATGCGCGGTGAATTTGTGCATGAGGATACGGTGAAAATTCAGGATACAGTAGTGTACCGAACCGGAAAGGGGAGAAGGGTATTTGGCGGCGGCGGCATACGTCCTGATGTTTTTGTTCCGGTAGATACGTCGGCAGACAATGAGTATTATTATATGGTTCGGTCTTTTGTCCCTGAATTCGTTTATAAATATACGTCTGAGAATTCAGGCCTTTTGGACAAATTCAAATCACCGGCTGATTTCCAGAAGGACTTTCAGGTGAATGAGGAATTGCTGAACGCTTTTTACCGACATGCTGCTGCCAACGGTTTAAAGGAGGACAGTAAAAAAATAAAGCTGATTGATGATAAGATCAAGAAAATATTGAAGGCCTTTTTGGCAAAGCAGGCTTGGAGAATGGATGGATACTATTATATAATGAATGAGGATGATAAAGTAATCAGCAAGGCTATTGAGGTGATGCAGTAAATTGTTGGATGAGTGGATAAAAACAAAAAAGTCCCGCCTAAGCGGGACTTTTTTGTTTAGCTTTTAAACTGACGATTACTTTTTTGTAGTCGTATCAGTAATGGCCGCAACTGCTGTGTCAACTGCCGCAGCAGTAGTTTCCACAGCGTTTGAGACTGCTTCTGTAGTTTCAGTAGCAGCAGCTTCTGTGGCTTCCTCAGCAGGTTTGTTGTTGCAAGCTGCAAGCGCCATGACGCTAGTTGCAACAAAAGCGAAGAATACTTTTTTCATTTTGTTTTTGATTTTAGGTTAATTAATTGACGGCGCAAATATAGATTTCCTTTTTTATTAATTCCAAACTTTTGCCTGAATATATTATTTCTCCCTAAAGAAGATATTAACAGGCACCCCGTTGAAATCGAAGTTTTTGCGCAGTTGTTTCTCCAGATAGTTGCGGTATGGCTCCCGGATATATTTGGGATGGTTACTGAAAAAGGCAAATGACGGAGTGGGTGTGGGTAACTGGGTGACATATTTTATAGAAACAAGCCTGCCGTCCGTGGCAGGGGGAGTGTGCTGCTCAATTACTTTAAGCATCACTTCGTTCAATTTTGAAGTCGGTATTTTTCTTTTGATATTGACATAGACTTTTTCGATGAGCTCAATTAATTTAAAGACTCTTTGTTTTTCTAAAGCCGAAATGAATAGGATAGGCACATCGTTGAACGGAGCTAGTTTTTCACGGAGAGTATCTTCATAATTCTTGGCGGTATTGGTCTCTTTTTCCATCAAATCCCACTTATTAACCGCCACTATAATAGCCCGATGTTTTTTAACTGCCATCTTATAGATACTCAAATCCTGATGAGTGATTCCTTTCACGGCATCCAGAACAATGATGGCTACGTCTGATTCATCCAGGGCCTTGATTGCCCGGATAACAGAGTAAAACTCCAGATTCTCTTGCACTTTTGATTTACTGCGTATTCCCGCGGTATCAATCAAGATAAACTCTTTGCCAAATTTGTTGAAGCGTGTGTGGACCGAGTCGCGGGTGGTTCCTGCTATATCGGTAACAATGTTTCTTTCCTCACCCAGCATAGTATTGACCAGAGATGATTTCCCTACGTTCGGTTGTCCGATAATACATACCTTCGGAATGTTTTCATCTGCCTTTTCCTCTGGTTCTTCGGGTATTCTTTTCACCACTTCATCCAGCAGTTCGCCTGAGCCGGAACCAGTCATGGAAGCAATGAAGAAGATATTTTCCATTCCCAAGCTGTAAAATTCATTGGCATCATTACGACGCTGTATATTATCTACCTTGTTCACAACCAGCATGACGTTCTTTTGATGCTTCCGGAGAATTTGTGCGAATTCAGCGTCCAACGCCGTAATGCCGGTGGAGGCATCTACAATGAACAGGAGTAGTGATGCTTCGTTGATGGCGATAAGTACTTGTTCACGGATATGCTTTTCAAACACATCTTTAGAATCGGGTACAAACCCTCCGGTATCTATCACATTGAAGACTTTGCCGTTCCAATCGCATTCTCCATAAATACGGTCACGGGTTACACCGCTTAAGTCGTCAACGATTGCTTTCTTTTCTCCTACTAACCGGTTAAAGAGTGTTGATTTGCCAACGTTTGGCCGCCTACTATTGCTACTGTAAATCCCATATTTTTATGAATCCCGAAGGTTCTCTATTTATTTGTATATCCGAATTGCTTTAAAGCCAAAGCATTATTTCTCCATTTGTCTTTCACCTTGATAAACAAATCGAGAAATACTTTTTTACCAAGAAATTTTTCAATGTCTAATCGCGCCTCTGTTCCTACCTGTCGCAAGGCCTCTCCCTTTTTACCAATAAGAATGGCTTTTTGCGATTCTCTTTCTACGTATATGATGCAGCGAATACGATCTATTTCTTCACTTTCCTCATAGGTTTCCACCTCTACCTGACAAGAGTATGGAATCTCAGCACTATAATGCAGAAATATCTTTTCACGTATTAATTCGGTTACAAAGAAGCGAACGTTTCGGTCGCTTAACTGTTCTTTATCGTAAAACGGAGGAGATTCGGGAAGCAGTGAAGCGATTTTCTTGATGAGCTTGGAGCTGTTAATGCCTGACGCAGCCGACAAAGCAAGTATTTCTGAATCAGGTAATTTTGCTTTCCAGTCTTCTATCAATTTCTCTACCTCCCCCTTTTGACATAAATCCATTTTGTTGATGATGACCAAGGAAGGTAATTTGGTCTGTCGGATAAGTTCTATCAAATGGGATTGCTCTTCGTCCTTTTTGATTTTTATCGGTGACAAAAAGCAATATGTCGGCATCCTCAAATGATTCATCTACTAAATCATTCATAGTGTTTTGCAACTTATAAGCCGGTTGATTGATATATCCAGGCGTATCTGAAAATACGATTTGGAATTCCGGTTCATTAATAATTCCTAGAATGCGGTGACGTGTAGTTTGTGCTTTGGGAGAAATGATGGATAGTTTCTCTCCCAACAGGGCATTCATCAAAGTGGACTTACCCACGTTGGGTAATCCGATAATATTTACAAAACCTGCGTGATGATTCATAATTAAGAACCGCAAAAATAGGAAAGCGCCTTGCATTACAGTTAATAAGGAATATATTTGCCGCCCTAAATCGCGGGGTGGAGCAGTTGGTAGCTCGTTGGGCTCATAACCCAAAGGTCGCAGGTTCGAGTCCTGCCCCCCGCAACAAAAATAAGCCCTTGAAATTACTGAATTTCAAGGGCTTATTTTTTTACATAACAATTATCCACCAACACACGGGTGGCTCGATGGCTTGTAGTGCTGTTGCAGGAATAACAGATATGGGATTTCTACAGGTTTACTCCGATTAATTTATAAGTGCAGAAACCATTTTAAGTGCGGAATTAACTTCAAAGCATAGAATTAAAAAAAATGAAGCAAAGAATATTTTCGAATGGAATCTTAAAACTAATTTTAGAACTACAGGATACTAGAGTTCTTTGAAAAACCCATTTATTGATGAACTTGTTATTCGCTAAAGGTTTTTTTGTGGATTGGGATGTCATCACCACTGCTGAATAGTGTTTTTATGTGGTTTGAGAAAGGCAAAGGGGTGCTCTACCGCTGCTCTTACGCTTGACTTCTGTTTGTTTTCTTTCTCCTGTTTGTTCGATAATTTGCCACCCCGTTTCTTCTTATCAAAATACCATAGTAGATGCCTAATTTTCGGGCAGTTTTGTGTTGGTTTTTAGGATAGGCTTTATCTGCCCAAATACTTTTTTTTCATCTCCGCTTAACAAATCTTCTGCTCGGCTGTCAGTGCACATTGCGGAGGTGAACTTCCGTTTGCGTATCAGTTTGCCGCCTACATCCACTCCTATGTCCTTTGTATCCAATTATGCCGTCTTTTCGGTGCTTGGGCATCTGTATCTATTTGAACACGGGCTTGACGGCCAATCCGCGCTTTTTTGCTCAATGGCCTGTTGGCTGACTCTAGGATGGTGGCATCCGCTATCGTTCCTTTTTTTAACATCAAACCATGTAGTTCCAACTGATGGTTGATGCCGGAGAATATGCGGTCCATCAGTTGATGCTTCACTAAGGCCTCTTAAAGTGCCACAGGGTGGTGAAGTCCGGTATCTCTTGGGCAAAACTGATTCAAATTTTTGAAAACTCAATCGGTCTATCAACTGATCTTCTAGTTCTTCATCGCTTAAATTGAAAGCATATTGCAGGAACAACATTTTTACTTTCCATTCAAACGGAGGGTTTGCGTCCCCCTTACCAGTGTTACTCTTGTCTATTACCTGCACCAAGGCGACCAAGGCCTGCCAGTTTACTACAGCATCTATCTTAGCAACATTATCACTGCTTTGATTGTTTATTCCGTTTTGAAAATGACCAAATGTTATCCATAAGACTCAGTTGTTTTGTATCCATAGCACAAATATCCCACTAACTATCAACTACACAACCTGTCTTGTTTACACCCAATTGTGCATCTGTTTTTCAAACCTCTCTACTATAGAAAGCTAAAAGAGGATTGCTATTTCAGGTATGAAATGTTTTCAAGCTAGGTGACCAAAGTCAGAAGTTACTACATGGTATGCGCATATTTTCGTTGCTCGTATAGCATGAAATCGCTGGATAACATTATTAGAAAACCCTTAATTGAAATGGTGGTGTTCGATGACTATGCTGTAGAAGTTCTTAAAAACATGGAATTGATTTTATTCGAGGAGAGAAGGAGGCTATTGCTAAAGTTTGTATAGAGAAAAATAATAACCAAGTGGCTTTGGCAAAAGAATTGAATCAAATTGAAGCAAAGGAGGAGGATGTAACACCTCCTTGCACAAGTTGGACATTAACCGCGTTGGTAGATCATATAGTTCTTTCGCATCACCATTATGTTAATGAAAACCTGAGTTTGATTTCTGAGTTGGCTGACAAAGTGGCCAAATTGCATGGGGAAACCAATCCGGAAACGATTGATATCCAGTCACTTTGGAAGAAAATATTCCAAGAGCTATCGTACCATATAAAACAGGAGGAACTATTGTTATTTCCTTATCTTAAGAATTTAGATCGCTTTTCAAACGGGGAGTTGAAAGTTTTGTCGACAACTCAACTTCGTTCTGTGAGGGACCCAGTGCAAATGATGGAAGAAGAACATGAGTTGATTAATAAGTGGATGGGAAGGATAAGAATGTTAACCTCGGATTTTACCCCACCGATCCGGGCTTCTATGGCTTATAAGATGCTATACGCAATGCTTCATGAGTTTGAAATAGACTTGCATAAGCATGTCCATTTAGAGAACGATATTCTATTTCCTAAAGCTATTAGAATAGAAGATTGGAGCAAATCGAAATAATTGCCCAAGGTCTGACCATCTATTTTTACTATAGTTTTTTGATTTTGCGTATTCAGAATAGTTGGTGGTTATAATCATTAACAAATATCAAATTCAAACAGACTCGGAGTATAAAAGAGATATTTGAATAGCATATGATTAAAGTCAATTAAAAAGATTTTTCTCCTTTCCTTAATTTGCATTATAATAGTGGCTATGAAAAAGCAGGATATTAGCTGTTTTGAATGCAACATAAGGTATTGCTCGATTCTTAAAAACTGCGAGCGCAAGTTTCTTGAACTCATTGACAAGAGTAAATTTTGTATGACTTATGGTAAAGGACAAATCGTCATTCGACAAGGATCACAGATAGATGGAGTTTATTTTATTTCATCGGGGGTTGCAAAAGTGTTTGTGAGCGGATACAGGGGTAGGCCATTAATAGTTGGACTTGCTAGGGCCGGTTCGGTTTTGGATCATACAACTGATGAATTGGGCAAACAGCAAATTTCAGTTACTACGGTGGAGGAAACGTCAGTATGTTTTATTGAAAGCAAAGATTACGAGTCTATATGTAAAGAAAGTTCTGGTGTACGCGAAGATTTGACCAAGGTTTACCAAAGGGAATTAAATCAAATGCATGCCCGCATGGTGCACTTGGCTCAGTTAAATGTTAGAGAAAAGACTTCTGAAGCTTTACTGCATATTGCTAGCGCATACCTTTTAGAACAATCTACGGAGCCCTTCGAAGTAAATTTAAGTAGACAAGATATTGGTGATTTGATCGGCATTACAAAAGAACAGGTGTCAAAAAATTTGGCTGATTTGAAACACGAAAAGGTGATTTCCGTAAAGGGTAAAACGCTTCAAATTAACGATTATAAAAAGTTGCAGGATATTGTGGGTTTGTGATGGAGTTATACAAAGAATTTAGTTTTGAAGCCGCTCACTTTTTGCCTAAGGTTGCTGATGATCATAAGTGCAAAAAGATGCATGGGCATTCTTACAAGGTTATTGTCTATATCAATGGCCCCATAGATCTGCTTACTGGGTGGGTAATGGATTTTGCCGACCTAAACCGAGCTTTTCAACCCATACTTAGCCAAATAGATCATACGGTGCTAAATAATGTGGAAGGTTTGGAAAATCCTACTGTAGAGTGTCTCACAGTTTGGATTTGGGAAAGACTATTTCCTTCTCTTCCCTTGTTATCGAAAATTGTCATTCAGGAAACCAGCACCTCTGGTTGTATTTACGAAGGGAAATAGTTATAGGAGGTGTATTTCTCTCTTCCCTAATTTTTTAACCGGAAAGTTGTGCTGATATCTAATCAGGAATTGGGGTTTGTACTTTATCAGATATTATTTTCCTACAGTTACAAACAGATTTTTACAGGATAGAAACGCAAACATTTACCTATTTAGCCAAGCCATAAATACCGATGGGTTGGAAGCTGTAGTTAATATAGGTGAGGTTAAGAAGACAATGACAACCGAAAGTATGGCGCAGACTAAAGATATGGCTAACAAATCATACTCATGTCTGCGTAAATGTGTAAAGCAAGCACCACCCATTAAGAGTGTTAGTCCCAATGCGGATGCGGAGGTTAAATAATGACCATGGCCCAGTAATTTAGGAACAACAATTCCTAATGCACAAACAACTTCTACAACACCAATCAATTTTACTTGGCCGGTTGAAAAATCTTCTGCCCAGTTCCACGAAGCGGATGGCTCTGACTTTTTTGAATGCATAATTTTTACTATGCCTGAAACAAAAAACATAAGCGCCAATAAAAAGATAAGGATCCATAATGGTGAAATCATAACAAGTGGTTTTTAAGATGAACAATTATGTTTAAAGCCAAACTTCAGTTAAAATTTGATGACAAAAAAAGAACTAGAACTGCTACCCCCTTTCTATCCGTATCAAGGTATTACAAAATAGAGCAGGATAAAATATGTGAAAAATGACCATCATCAGGCAAAAAAATATCATTTGGCATTTTATATGAGATTTTGAGTTTCCTTTCTAACCAGACTTCGTGATGTTTATATTAGGTTCATGCCTCTAATAAACGGCATTACGAAGTAGCCCAAATGTCTCTCATAAAACGAGCACTTTCCTCGCTAAAAATATAATTGGGCTACCTAAAATTCTCGAAGAATGGTTGCAAATGTACCGGTCTTAGGTAATACTGCTCCTGTATTGATTGATATTAAGATTAGTCAGATTGATAACGTTACAGTATTGGTTGATAATACCGCAATATTGATTGATAATGCTGGTATACTGATCAATAAAGCAGTTTTATCAATTGATATTACTGTTTTATTGATCAGTATATTGTTAAAACAGACTGACCCCGTTTTTTTCCTATTTATTGGATAAAGTAACTATTCATAAAGGTTTCTGAAGGAGGGTTATTTGAAAAGTCAGTAAACATAATGGTTTGGAAGGTTTCAGATGAAGTTTCATAGGAGGGGTATAAATTTAAGTAGGACGCTCTATATCCTATACGCATCGTATTTATTTCAAAGTAGTATTTGATGGAAACGAAGTGGCGTAAAAAGGAAGATTTTTGAGGGAAAGGACGAAAGGGTCAGTTTGTAGGACTGGTTTAAAAACCAGAGAAGGTTTCAGTAATAATTTTTCTCTGGATTATTATAGAATTATACTGATTAACTCTATACCTTATTTAGTAAGCATCTTTTACAATTTGGTGCTATATTTCTAAAGTAGTGATCGTTTTATGGGTATAACAGTAGAGGACCACTGTGGTGCTATGAACACTTACGATGACTTTTGACACCTACGGTTAATACTTTAATCAGCCAGAAAAATATGAAAAAACATTTTTCGGTTTGAGTGAGGTCATATTATATAGTGTATTCTGGTTGCTCTTTTGCTCCGTCAATAAGACGAAAGTACCTAGATAGAAACATAGAATGATAGCCGCATCAAACAAACATTCATTCAAAACCAGCACATCAAATTACCTTATGGCAAACTTGGTCAAAATGCAATTTTCGGAACATCAATTTTTAACAAAAATGATATTGAGTATGAAATCAATGCTTGCCAATAACGGTTCAAATCAATTTGTAAACTTAACTAGTATTAAATCAGCCACATTATTTGTGGTGATCATTTTATTCCAGTTGTGTGGGTTTGCACAGAATGGCGAAACTCTTTATAAGCAAAATTGCGCTGCCTGCCATTCCATTGGCAAGGGGAAATTGGTGGGCCCGGATTTACATGGGGTAACTGAACTTCGTAATGAGCAATGGCTTCTAAAATGGATAAAGGGATCACAGGCGTTGGTTAATTCAGGCGATCCGGATGCAAAGGCCATCTTTGAAGAATTCAACAAAATTCCGATGCCGGATCAAAACCTTCCGGAGGCGGATATAAAGGGGATTCTTGCTTATATAAAAGATAAGAGCGCACAGACGCCGGCAGCCTCGGAAGTAGCCTCAGGTCCGGCTAGCAATGAATCTGACAATGCAACCGCGGCGCAAATAACTGCCGGTCAACATATCTTTGAAGGCGGGAAAAGACTAATTAATGGGGGTCCTGCCTGTATTTCCTGTCACAATGTAACGAACAACAAAATTATTCCTGGGGGTTTACTTGCTAAAGATTTAACGAATGTGCATAGCCGCTTGGGCGGTGATGCTGGAATTATGGGAATTTTAAATGCTCCGCCATTCCCTGCTATGACCGAAGCCTACAACGGCAGACCAATCACAGAAACTGAAATTGCCGACCTTACTGCATTCCTTAATGTAGCCGATAAAGAAAGTGCTACTCAAAAAGCGGCTGTTAGTCCCTTGTTGAAATGGGGATTTTTAGGCTTCGCGATTTGGATAGGTATTGTACTGCTTTTGTGGTACAAAAAGAAGTGGGGCATGGTGAAGCAGAGAATTTATGACCGTCAAGTGAAAACAAAATAAGCAGAACAAATCTTTAAAAACGAATTCTAAAACAGTATAACTATGAGTTGGATTGAAGACATCATTTCTCCGAAAACACGCAAATGGGAAGAGTTCTATCGTAATCGTTGGCAGTATGATAAGGTGGTGCGAAGCACACATGGTGTAAACTGCACGGGAGGATGCTCTTGGAATATACATGTGAAAGATGGAATTGTAGTCTGGGAAACTCAGGCATTGGACTATCCTTTGTTGGAAGAAAGTTTGCCGCCATACGAGCCACGCGGATGCCAAAGAGGTATTTCTTATTCATGGTATCTTTATAGCCCTATTCGAGTGAAATATCCATTGATGCGGGGAGCATTAATGGATTTGTTTCTGGAAGCTAAGAAAGCTGCTGGTGGAGACCCTATTAAGGCATGGGAAAATCTTCAAAGCAACTCGGTAAACAGAGCGCGCTACCAAAGAGCCAGAGGAAAGGGCGGTTTCAGAAGAGCAAATTGGGAGGAAGTGGTTGAGTTAATTGCAGCCGCCAATCTCTATACTATTAAAAAATATGGACCAGATCGCGTAATTGGTTTTTCACCTATTCCAGCGATGTCTATGTTAAGTTATGCATCCGGCGCTCGCTATTTGCAATTGTTAGGTGCTGTTAACTTGAGCTTCTACGATTGGTATTGCGATTTGCCAACAGCATTCCCTGAGGTCTGGGGCGAGCAAACCGATGTGTGCGAAAGTGCCGACTGGTATAATTCTAAGTACTGTATTTCAATGGGAGCTAACTTAGGAATGACCCGCACTCCAGACATTCACTTCTTCTCCGAATCAAAACATAACGGAACAAAAACAGTTGTGATGTCGCCCGACTTTTCGATGGTGGCAAAACATGCCGACCAGTGGATTCCGGTTCATGCCGGCTCCGATGGAGCATTTTGGATGGCAGTTACACATGTGATTCTGAAGGAATTTCATGCGGATAGACAAGTGCCTTATTTCATTGATTATGTGAAACGATATACAGATTCTCCATTCCTAGTTGAATTGCAAAAGGAGGGAGATCATTATACACCCGGAAGATTAGTTCGTGCCAACCGAATAGCAAAATATAAGGACGTTGAGAATGGAGATTGGAAGTTCTTAAATATTGATTCTCAATCTGGGAAATTAGTGATGCCTAAAGGCAGCATGGGACAGCGTTGGGATAAGGGTAAGATTGGTAATTGGAATTTGAAATTTGAGGACGGAGAAGATAATTCCGAGTTTGATCCCGTATTAACTATCCTAAACAAAAGTGATGATGTACTGAAAGTTGAATTCGTTGAATATGGATTGAATAAAAAGGTGCTACGGTCAGTCCTGTGAAATATATTGACACGGTTGATGGACAAAAAATTGCAGCCGTAACTATCTATGATTTAACCTTTGGTCAATATGGTGTGTCGCGTGGTTTGCCGGGAGATTATCCTGCAGACTATAACGACAAAGACCAGGCATATACTCCAGCTTGGCAGGAAATATTTACAGGAATTGGTCGTGAAGTGGTGTTGCAAATTGCACGTGAGTGGGGCAGCACAGCCGAAACAACCAAAGGGAAATGCATGGTAATTGTTGGTGCTGCTATTTGTCACTGGTTTCATAACAATCTGATGTATCGCTCTGCAATTATGACACAGATGCTTACTGGTTGTAACGGAGTGAATGGCGGAGGAATGAATCACTATGTGGGTCAGGAGAAATTGGCTCCCGTAGATTCTTGGGGAACTATCATGGCCGCTAAAGACTGGCAAAGTGCGAACCGCTTGCAACAAGCTCCAATCTGGCATTACATCAATTCTGACCAATGGAGATATGATGGCAATCAGGCGCAGTATAACAATATACCTACCGGAAGTAAATTAGGAAACATGCACTCCGCCGATTTTGCGGCAATGGCAGTTCGCAACGGATGGATGCCATTTTATCCACAATACAACAAGAGCAACTTCGAAATTGTAACGGATGCAGAGTCTGCTGGTGCAAAAACAGACGATGAAATAAAAGATTATGTAGTAGGCAAATTGAAGTCTAAGGAATTGCTCTATTCCATTTCTGATCCGGATGCAGAAATAAATTTTCCGCGCAACTGGTTCATCTGGCGGGGGAATGCGCTGATGGCTAGTGCCAAAGGGCATGAGTATATGCTCGATCACTATTTGGGAACGCACACTAATAAGATTGCCGATGAAGTTGCCAAAGACCATGTTTCAGAATTAATATGGAGAGAGGCTCCGAAAGGGAAAATGGATTTAATCGTAGATCTTAATTTCCGCATGGATACTTCTGCGCTTTATTCTGATATAGTTCTTCCTGCCGCTTCATGGTACGAAAAGGCGGATATCAACTCTACAGATATGCACTCCTTTATTCACCCGCTAGGGCAAGCTATTGCTCCGGTTTGGGAGGCCAAGAGCGATTGGCAAATATTCCAGTTGCTTGCAAAGAAAGTTAGTGAGATGGCAAAGACTTATTTGCCACATCCGATTAAGGACGTAGTTAACACTCCATTGTCGCACGATTCGATTGACGAAATCAGTCAACCTAGATTGTTGGATTGGTATAAAGGGGAGTGTGAACCTATTCCCGGGAAAACGATGCACAAAATCTCAATTGTAGAGCGCGATTACACCCAGATTTATAACAAGTATATTTCTCTTGGTGCAAACATGGAGACAAACCCGATTGGAGCGCATGGAGTGAGTTTCATGGCAAACGATGTGTATGCGGAAATGAAAAATGACAAGCGCCACGTTCAAAAAATAAATGGTGTGGAATATCCTTCTTTGAAGGAAGATGTGGAAGCGGTAAATGCGGTATTAAGATTATCTTCTTTGACCAACGGTAAAATGACCGTAAGGGCTTACGAAAACATGGAGAAGAAAACCGGTATGCCTTTGCTACAACACGGTATTGGCAGTAAGGATGTGAGAATTGATTATAAAGACTTACAATCCCAACCTCGCAGGTATAACAATTCTCCACTCTGGTCGGGGTTAATGGATAATGGCCGTGCCTACGCAGCATACAGTTATAATGTGGAGTGCTTGGTACCTTGGAGAACACTTACCGGCCGTCAGCATATTTATCTTGACCACGATGGTTACATTGCCTTTGGCGAACATCTCCCAACTTTCAAACCATCTCCAACACCGGAGGCCTATGGTGACATACGTAAAACTATAAATGATGGTAAAGCGAAAATGCTGAACTGCTTAACTCCTCACGGTAAATGGCACATTCACTCTACTTATGGCGATACGCTGAGAATGCTCACTCTTTCAAGGGGTATGGAGCCATGTTGGATGAGCGAAGGAGACGCAGCCGCCATTGGTGTGAAAGACAACGATTGGGTAGAAGTGTATAATGACCACGGTGTGTATTGCACTCGTGCTTGCGTAAGCGCACGGATTCCTAATGGTGTTTGTATTGTGTATCACTCGCCTGAAAGAACTTATTCTGTTCCAAAATCGGAAACGAGAAATGGACGCAGGGCAGGAGGCCACAATAGTTTCACTCGTGTGCACCTAAAACCAAGTTTAATGGTGGGTGGTTACGGACAGTTTTCATATCACTTTAATTATTGGGGACCGGTGGGTTCAAACCGAGACACACACGTTTTGGTGAGAAAAATGGATAAAGTAGAATTTTAAAAGAACAATAAAAACAGCTCAATAATATGGACATAAGATCGCAAGTATCAATGGTTTTTCACCTCGACAAATGTATCGGGTGCCACACTTGTTCTATTGCCTGCAAAAACGTTTGGACGGATAGAAAAGGCGCAGAGTATATGTGGTGGAATAACGTGGAAACAAAACCCGGAACCGGCTACCCCACAAAGTGGGAAGATCAGGACATTTACAAAGGAGGATGGGAAAAGAATGGTGACTCAGTTTCGCTAAAAGGAGCCGGAAAGTTGAAAGGATTGAAAAATATATTTCATAATCCGCATCTTCCTGTGCTCGATGATTACTATGAGCCTTGGACATACAAATATCAGGACTTATTTACAGCCCCTGAAGGCGATGACCAGCCAACAGCCCGACCGGTTTCGTTAGTTACTGGCGAGCACATGGACGTTAAATCAGGCCCAAACTGGGATGATGATTTGGGGGGGTCTCAGGATTATGCACGTCAGGACGTAAACTTTAAAGATCTAAGCCAAGCGGAGCAAGAAGTGATGTTTCAGTTGGAGCGAATGACTTTCTTCTACTTGCCTAGAATTTGTAATCACTGTTTGAATCCGGCATGTGTGGCTGCTTGTCCGTCAGGCGCTATCTACAAAAGAGGAGAGGACGGTGTGGTATTGATTAATCAGCAAGTTTGCCGTGCATGGAGAATGTGTGTGACTGCTTGCCCTTACAAGAAATCGTATTACAACTGGCATACCGGTAAATCAGAAAAATGTATTCTATGTTATCCACGTCTGGAGTCAGGACAAGCACCTGCTTGTATGCACCAATGTGTAGGCAGAATTCGCTATCTGGGAGTAATGCTTTATGATGCTGATAGAATTCAGGAGGTAGCTTCTACAAAAAATGATGCGGATTTGGTAGATGCACAATTGGAAATTTATCTTGATCCGTTTGACCCGGAAGTTATTCGCGAAGCGCAGAAAAACGGCATTGCCATGTCAACGATTGAAGCCGCACAGAAATCACCGGTTTACAAATTTGTGAAAGTATGGAAACTTGCTCTTCCGCTTCACCCGGAGTTCAGAACCTTGCCAAATTTATTTTATGTGCCGGCACTTATGCCCGGTATGGCATCGGTGCAGGACGGTATTTATAAAGAAACTAATAAGCAATTTTTGTGGGGTGGGATTGAAACGAACCGCTTACCAATTAAATATCTTTCGAATCTCTTCACTGCAGGCAATCAGAATAAAATTGTAGAAGTCATGAAACGCCTGATGGCGGTGAGATGGCACAGACGCCAAGTAACAGTAGGCGATGTAAAACAAGAGATTGTTGACCACGCTATGCAGGAAGTAAGCCTAGGTGCCGAAACTGCTGATGCTATTTTTAGATTAACAGCCTTAGCTACGTTTGATGAGCGCTTTGTAATTCCACCTGCACACCGCGAAGAATCTATTGAAATGCTGGAGAACACAGCGGATGTAAAAGGAAATACTGGATTTGGATTTAAAGAAAAACCTGAAAGAGGATGGTAAACAATAGAGAACACTATACGCTTTTGGCAAAACTCTTCAACTATCCTACCGGAAGATTTATTCAAGATGTGAGGGAGAGCATTGCGTTTTTAAAAAGCGACTATCCTGAAGCCGCAAATGAGTTGCAGATTTTTTATGAATACATGGATCATTGCACCTTAGATGAGCAACAAGAACTGTTTACCAAAACATTTGATGTGCAGCCTATTTGTTACCTCGACTTAGGATATGTCATGTTTGGTGAAGATTATAAGCGGGGTGCTTTTTTATTATGCATGCAAACCGAACAAATTAAGATTGGCAATAATTGTGGAACAGACTTGCCCGATAATCTCTGCAACGTGCTTACGTTGATGACGATTTCTAACGATAAGGACTTTATAGAAGATTTAACTTGGCGCATTACCATCCCTAGTGTAAAAAAGATGATTTCGGAATTTGCGATGGCCAGAGTGGATTTGAAGATGAAGGTGCTGCGAAAAATGCACCGCGCCATTATCCAGGAAGAACTGAATCATGGAAATGTTTACAAAAATTGCTTTACTGCTTTATTGCAGGTTTTAGTGAAGGATTTTGGAGAGAAGGAATTTACTACCGCTGAGGATACTGTGCTTACCTCTACACATCATCAATCATTTTTTAATAAACAAAAGGCTATAGCAACTATTAATATTCAAAACTCAGAGGCGCAGGAGTATGCGTCTTTACAAAATCTAGATTAACTATGAACTATCTATTATTCGTTGTATTTCCTTACACTTGTTTGGCTATATTTCTTATTGGTTCTATATACCGCTATACTAACAAGGCCTTTTCTGTTTCATCCTTATCATCCCAATTTTTGGAGGGTAAAAAACTCTTCCTAGCCAGTCAGTTGTTTCACTGGGGACTGTTAGTTTTGTTCTTCGGACACTTGATTGGCTTTCTGTTCCCAAGAAGCGTGATGCTGTGGAATGGGCAGCCGGTTCGGTTGTTGATACTCGAAATTACAGCTTTTGTTTTTGGCTTGTCTGCATTTTTTGGAGTAATACTCCTTGTTTACAGACGACTGACCGACAGACGTGTTCAGATGGTCACAAGCAAAATGGATTTTGTGGTATTTATTGTACTGTTGGTTCAAATCATCTCGGGTTTATTGGTGGCTTATACGAACCGTTGGGGGTCAGCATGGTTTGCTTCATTCCTTACTCCATATCTTCGTTCTATTTTTGTTTTCAATCCGCAAATTGATGCGATTTCCAGTGTGAACTCTTTATCGTTAAAGATCCACGTCATTTCGGCATTCAGTTTGATCGGCATTATTCCTTTCACTCGCTTTATGCACTTTTTGGTTTATCCAATTGATTATACTTGGAGAAGTTACCAGCAGGTCTATTGGAATTGGAATCGGAAACATATTCGCGTTTCAAGAGCACACCGCGAAGGACATAAATCAATGAATAACTAAGTAAGCATCTTAATCTAATCGTTTATGAAAACTTCCTCTTCTTCTTTTAAATGGGTTGCTCTGTTAATCTGTTCCTTATTTGGGATTAGTGCAATGGCTCAAAATGCAAGTGGCGCAACAATGAGTAGTGATGTGTGGTGTTATATAATTGGAGGGGCCACAATTATGGTATTAGTGGCATTGCTTTTTGTTATGCAAAAGGCAGCCTTGGTTTTAGACGAAAACGGTCAATCATTATTTGATTTCGATTTTCCAATATTTAAAAAAATGGCGGGAGAGGGCAAAACGGTTGCCATCATTATGATACTTATTGTATTAATCGGAATGTACTTAGTGGTTACTTATAGCATGGGATGATTGTGATCGGAACCGTTGCTAAGCCACTAAAGGAAGGACTTCAAAATGTGTGACTTTGAATTTTGATATAGGCAGACACAAATGATGAAGCCAATATCCTTTCTCCGAATCTTTTATCGCACCTAACCTTAGCTGAAGGTGTTTATTAATTAACATAGCAATAAACACTACTCAACAATAGAATGGAACATAGTTACCAAAAACTGCTTAAGAATAATAGGGTTTGGGCTAAAAGACATATTGCAGAGGACGCATCTTTTTTTAAGAAACTAAAAGCAGGACAAAATCCGGAATATCTATGGATAGGCTGCTCTGATAGCCGGGTTCCTGCCAACGATGTTACCGGAACTAAACCCGGAGAATTGTTTGTTCATCGCAACATTGCCAATGTGGTGATTCAAACCGATATGAACCTGCTAAGCGTACTTTACTATGCCGTAGATATTTTAAAGGTGAAGCACGTGATTGTTTGCGGCCACTATGATTGCGGTGGGGTTTGTGCCGCTATGCAGAATAAGGATTTCGGTTTTGTAAATAACTGGCTTCGGAGCATTAAAGAAGTCTATGCCAAGCATAAAACAGAGTTGCTCACTATCCGAAATATCGAGAAACGCGAAAATAGGTTGGTAGAATTGAATGTGATTGAACAGGTTAATAATTTGGCAAAAACACGTATTGTTCAGCGCGCTTGGAAAAATAGCACACTACAAATCCATGGATGGGTGTACGACGGTAACAACGGACAGATAACAGACTTGAACTACAAAAAGAGCGGGCATCAGGATATGGAAGATATTTTCAGATATGACCTATAAAAAAATAAAGAATGGAAACGAGCAGTAAATCTTATCGGATGTTATTCCTGAACACGCTCGCGTTCACGGTTTGCTTTGCTGCGTGGATGCTGAACGGAGTGTTGGTTACCTATCTGGTGAATAATGGTATCTTCAAATGGAATCCTGTTCAAATCGGTTGGCTGTTGGGTGTTCCGGTACTGGTTGGTTCTATATTTCGTTTGCCGATTGGAATATTAACCGACAAATTTGGTGGCAAGTGGGTAATGGGCGTGCTTTTATTCTTCTGCGCAGTACCCATGTTCTTTTTATCACAGGCCAATAGTTTCTCATCGTTTCTTTTATTGAGCTTTGGTTTTGGAATGGCGGGTAGTATTTTTGCTGCAGGTGTGGCTTATACTTCATTATGGTTTCCGAAGGAAAAGCAAGGTACTGCATTAGGTATTTTTGGCGTAGGAAATGCCGGAGCAGCATTGACCACTTTATTTGCCCCCACTATTCTTAATCACCTCACCCAAAACGGAACTCAGCCGGAAGGATGGCGCACTTTGCCGCAACTTTATGCAGCTATGCTGGTGGTGATGGCAATTATTTTTCTTTTAACTACTGAAAACAAAAAGCCAGCCGAAATAAAAACAATGGGGCAGCGATTAGCTCCTTTAAAGGAAATGAGAGTTTGGCGTTTCGGACTTTATTACTTTTTTGTATTCGGAGGTATTGTAACACTGGCTCAATGGCTACTTCCGTACTATGTAAACATGTACTCAGTATCTATCGTTACTGCCGGGGTGATGGTTTCCGCTTTTAGTTTGCCCGCCGGTTTAATTCGAGCAGCAGGAGGATGGCTTTCTGATAAAGTTGGCGCGCGAACGGTTCTTCTCTGGGTATTTGGCGTCAGCATAGTATGTCTGTTTTTTCTCTTTCCACCACGCATGGAAATCAGAGCGCCGGGACAGGGAATTATGGCCAGCAAACCCGGTAGCGTAACAGCCGTTTCTGATTCTGAGATTGTAATTGATGAAGCAAGATATATGCTTCAACCCAAAAGCAGTGGTTCATCGCAATCGGAAATTCGCTTGGGGATATTCCATAATGCAGATGAGGATTTTACCGCTCTTCCGACTTCATCTTTCTGGCAAGAACCACAGGTGAAAGTGGGTGAAACAGTAACTAAGGGGCAACTACTTGCCAAAGGATTCACGCATATTTATTTTCAGGCTAATAAATGGATATTCTTTACGTTGATTTTTATTCTGGGTATTATGATGGGAGTCGGAACCGCAGCCGTTTATAAACATATTTCAGACTACTATCCTAATAGTATAGGCACGGTAGGAGGTATTGTGGGAGTAATTGGCGGACTCGGCGGATTTTTAAATCCTATTCTTTTCGGTTATCTGCTAAAGGGAACGGGTGTATGGACTACTTGCTGGATGTTTCTTGCGGTAGTTGCAGCCATTTGTATTGTTTTCCAAAGCTTTGCTATTAAATCTGCGAAATTGTCTGAGGCTCAGAGAAAAGCTATTGATGATAAACTGCAATAATGCATAAGCCACAGCAACCCTATAGGATTTTATGAATTCAACTTCATCAGAAACTAATGGCAACTCGTCCAATTGGGGAAGAAACAACCTAATAGTCAATTTGCGTGGGATAGTAAAGAATTTATCTCCTTCCTATTTTGCTATGGTTATGGCAACGGGTATTGTTTCCATCGCTGCTGATTTATTCAGAATGCCTCTGATTGCTATGAGCCTATTTTGGTTAAACGTGTTTGCCTATTTGACTTTATGTGTTGCCTTTTCTCTTCGGTTTGTTTTCTTTAGAGATGAATTTCTCAATGATTTATTTGACCATGCCCGTGGCCCCGGGTTTTTTACAACAGTAGCTGCTACTTGCTTGTTGGGAGCGCAGTTTATTCTCTTATGGGATAACTATAACATTGCTGTAGTGTTATGGTTCCTCGGAATTATTCTTTGGCTGGTGATTACTTATACCATCTTCACCACGTTCACGATAAAGGAAAATAAACCACCGCTACAAGAAGGAATTAATGGCGCGTGGCTGCTGGCGGTAGTATCTACACAAGCACTAGCGGTATTAAGTGCAAGGTTGTCTATGCACTTTGAAGCTCATAAACTGGTCATCAATTTCTTTGCATTTTCTATGTGGCTATGGGGCGGCATGCAGTATATCTGGATGATTTCTCTGATTTTCTATCGCTACACATTCTTCAAGTTTTCTCCGAATGATCTTTCTCCGCCTTACTGGATCAATATGGGTGCTATGGCCATTTCTACTCTGGCCGGTACGTTGCTTATTAAGAACACGCCACATGCTCCATTTTTACTTTCTACACTTGCCTTCCTCAAAGGATTTACTATTTTTTACTGGGCAACTGGTACCTGGTGGATACCTATGCTCATCATTCTAGCTTTTTGGCGACATGTTTATAAGCGGTTTCCTTTAACTTATGACCCGCTGTATTGGGGGGCGGTATTCCCTTTGGGCATGTACACGGTTTGCACTTATATGTTAGCGGAATCTATGGAGTTGGAATTTTTATATCCAGTTCCGAAATACTTCATCTACATAGCCCTATTCGCGTGGACTGCTACATTCATTGGTTTTGTCAGCAACTTAGTGAGGAAATTATTACACAGAAACTGAAACTCAAAAAGGGAAATAGATACACGAGCATTGTAATGACGAAAATCATTTTTCCGTTAGAGGCATATTCCCGTCATTTGTAACTAAACATAACGTTATGATAACAGTTAGAGAACTAAAGAAAAAAGATCCTGTAACAAAACAACAGGAGAAGGGCTTAGACCAACAAGAGGATTCTCCGATGGATCCACCGGCTGCTTACGAAGAGCCTGGGAAAGTAGAAATGAAGAAAGAAGATATGTGCGATTCGTTGCAAGCCTTCATGCACGACCACGAAGGAGTTTTGAAAGTGGTTGCAGCATTCGAAAAGGGGATTGTTGAATACAAATCCAACGGCTACAAACTCAATAAAGAGATTAATGAATCATTTGGAAACTTTTTCAAATGCCTTGATGATGATTTGCTTCCTCACAACCGGAAGGAAGAGAAAATCCTATTTCCAGTGCTCAATCAAAAGTTGATAGTGGCAGGCGAGCATAGTAAGGGTCCTAAAATGGTTACAGCTATTGATGTGATGGAGGATGACCACGTGAAATTTATCCAACTCGGTGCATTGGCATTTAATCTCTTGGGTTTATCAAGCCGGATTGCAGACGAACGCTCAAAAATATTTGTGCTCGATACTGCTTATGAAACTTCTCGCGAACTAATAGAGTTGCTCAAGCTGCATATCTATCGTGAGGATATTACGCTGTTTCCTCTGGCACAAAAATTTATTTCTAAAGAAGAATTTGCTGCCATTCAAAAACAAATGGATCAATTCTAAATCACCAGGCGATTTAAATTATAAGCAATGATAGTTGATCAACATAGCCGCGTTCACGATTACCTGCGTATTTCGCTGACAGAGCGTTGCAATCTTCGTTGCTTTTATTGTATGCCTGAAGAAGGAATTCTTCTTCGCCCGCGAAATGATTTCATGTCGTTTGAGGAAGTTGTGGCGATGGCCAAGACTTTTGTTTCGTTGGGTGTTAAGAAAATCAGGTTAACCGGAGGAGAGCCTTTAATTAGAAAGGATGCAAAGGAAATTTTCAAAGCACTTTCAGAACTTCCGGTCGAACTCGCTATCACTACCAATGGAATTTTAGTAGATGATTACATGGATACTTTTCAATCGTGTGGAATTAAATCTATCAACGTCAGCTTAGATTCACTCAAAGAAGAAAAGTTCAATTCCATTACGCGCAGAGATTATTTTAGTAGAGTAACAGCCAACATTGAATCACTGCTTGACAAGAAATTTCATGTAAAGGTGAATGCGGTGGTAATAAAAGGAGTGAACGATGATGAAGTCTGCGATTTCGTTTCATGGACACGCAATAGGAATGTTCATGTTCGGTTTATCGAGTTTATGCCTTTTCAGGGAAACAAATGGGACTGGAGTAAGGGAGTTTCATTTAAGGAAATGATGTCTATAATCGAAACGCGATTTGGAAACAACATCATCAAATTGGATGACGGCAAAAACGATACTGCTAAGAATTATGCGATTGCAGATCATCTGGGAACCTTTGCTATTATCAGTTCAGTAACCAATCCTTTTTGCGATACCTGTAACCGGATTCGCCTCACGGCTGATGGCAAAATGAAAAACTGTTTATTCTCCTCGTCCGAGACCGATTTGCTTTCTGCCATGAGAGCCGGTGAAGATATTGAGCCACTGATTTTGAAATCCATTTGGGGGAAGAAGGCACTGCGTGGAGGAATCGAAACCTTAGATGATTTTGCAAAACAGAAGAACAGGACGATGGTGGCCATCGGAGGGTAATTCAACAAATAAAGAAACGGTATGACGAAAGATAAGAAGGAAGAGACTGTAGTGAAGAATGAAATGATTGAGGCTGCCTTTAATTTCTGGTTTAATGGCCAGGAGCATATCCGTTCACCTTTCCCACATTATATAAAAGGAGACTTACAATCGAAGACCTTGGATAAATTTTTCGATTGGACGAACAAAATTTCTGATCGGGCAAAAAAGGAAATCAACGATGAAATTGTGGCCGAGAAATTTGAGGAGATTCTGTTTGAAACGGCTGCCGAATTGGTAAAGACTCAAGACGAACGGCTAACGATTCTCTATCCGTTTATGCCCCGCATGGGAGACGTAATAGAACCGAAAGAAACGGATGAGCATAAGGAGAATAGTATGGTGGTGGATCGCACGCACTTGAAACGTGGCGACCAATCCTTTTTGAAGGTAAAGTT
The DNA here is from genome assembly GCA_016722375.1 of Bacteroidota bacterium. Lineage (NCBI taxonomy): Bacteria > Pseudomonadati > Bacteroidota > Bacteroidota bacterium. Next base: position 289,001 of record JADKJG010000004.1, read on the forward strand.
TAAAGCGATGGATTCTGGAAGAGAATGGGAAACCGAATTTGAATTGCCCGAATAAATTAAAATCTGTCCCCCGACAGGGTGCTACTGTATCTTTTGCAGTAGCACCAACCCTAACAAAAGAGTAACCTTTCCTCTCTATCCCGATGTAATGGTGGATATTTATTTTAGGCAAGGAACTTAATTCACCACCTCACCATTTCGATAATTCTTCACCTCTTTCGACGTGCCGTTATTATAATAATACGTGACCGCCCCTTCTAATTTATCATTTACATAAACTCCTTCACTTTCCTTTTGACCGTTAGCATGCCAATGAACAAATGGCCCATTGAGCTTATCATTCTTATATAAACTCTCACTCACCTTATTTCCACTACTGCCCCAAATACTCCAAATTCCTTCCCGCTTGCCCTTCACAAACGTTCCCTCCATTTGCTTTTTACCGTTTTCATAATACCAGGTCCACAGGCCTTCATCCCTGCCATTCACCTTTCCTCCAACTATTTTTGATTGCCCGTTTTCATAACTCGGGCCCGTGTCGCCGCTCTTATATTCGTAAGTCACCCATATAGAAATGAGCACAATACACACCAACACTATCTTATGATATTTCAGGTTTTCTTTGAATGTTGACCGGTCTGCCATATTGAAAAGGGAGCAATAATTCTTTGGTTACAATTTGCGATGCTAAGGTAAGAGTTCTGCTGTTGCAAAGATATTTTCTATTTCTTTTCATCAGCGCTACACTCTTCCTCCGGTCGTTACTAAAGTCCGTAAAACCATGAGCAAGCGGAAATAGAGAAATAAGCCGCGAGCCTTATTTAAGCCGCGAGCTACGAGCTTAGAGCTATGAAAAAATACAGTCGTTTCTTTCTCACAGCTCCTTCACAAACCTCCCCACCGCCACCGTCCTAGTGCCGCAACGGATGAAGACATGATAGCCGCCAGAGGCGAAACCCGAAACATTTATTTTTTGAAAGCTGCTGTAGCGCGGCAGGATTTGTTGATGTACCACCTGCCCCAACTCATTCACTATTTCCATGCTCACCTCGCTTGGATTTATCCCCCCTCCGGAGGTTAGTGGGCTGCTTTACTCCAATCCGTAAAACCATAATCAATCATCACATCGGTGGAGGCGGGGTTGGGGAATATCCTGACTGGCAAATCATCCGGTTCATTTTTTATTGAAACCAAATAATCGCAATCCGTTGCTGTATTTTGATAAGTACCGAATGCATCATCCTTATAACATCTCAGACTATAAGTATCATAATCAGTGAGGCATAAAAAATAAGGGTCTATGAAATACTCCAGCACGCCAATCCGCTCCAGAACTTTAATAGATGATTGCCCCCAGGTGGTGGCTACATCCCCGATCGGTTTGCCAACATAATAGCGCAATGAATATCCATCGTGTTGGAATGTTCCGGCAGTATCTATTCTGATTTTGACAATCGAATCGTCCGGCGAGCAGGTACTATTATACACGTGAAAATAAGACAGGGTATCACCGGTATTCAGATTGAAAAAGTAGGCAGGGAAGAAGGAGGTAGCGCGCCAGAAAAAGACAGTATCATTTTTGAGAATAGGTATAGATGGATTCCGGATAGATGGTATCAATTTGATAAACATCCGGGCCTATATGGGTTGCCTTTATCAGAGTGGCACGTAGCTTGGCGCAGGACTGGGCTGACAAAACGGTGTCTTTCTCATAATTCAAATACAAAAGACTTTCACCGGTCCATCCATATACATGGTAAGTCCATTGCGATCCCGGAAAGACCCATTGCTGAGCAAATGTTTGTAAGGGGAAAAGTAAAAGCAGCAGATACTTCATCACGCAATGTAAAAATTAGAAATGGTATTCACTAAAAGGCTGTTTGGATTTCTGTATAAAAAAAGTGTATCGCACAGCGGGCCAGGAACCTCTGTGTTCTCCGCCGGGCATACGATTCATACAAATTCGGTTGTTCATCCAAACAGCCTCAAAAGGGTTGTTATTCCCTGCGAAAAAATGTCGCACGGAGGCATGGAGAATTGGGGAGAGACTTTCTCTTGGCTGTTTACTCTGTGGCTCCGTGCGAAATGTATTTTCCTAAAACAATTTCTTATTGCTTTTTCACTTTGGTTCCTCTCTCCAAAATGATTTCGGAATAGTTTTCAGTAAGGAATCACTGCTGTTTAGGTAAGAAATAGATATTTTTCGCCCAAAAACATATCATAATCACCAGAATAGAGGTCTTTTTTGATAGAAAGTATTTGCTAAATTAGAAATAGTATATTCTAATTTGTAATTAGTATATACTTTATCTAATTTAGAATTGGCTATTTACTGGTTAGTTATTTATAAACATAAAATAGTTATTAATAACCCTAATTTAGCTAATACTATTTTATAAAAAGTATCTACATTATTATAAATAGTATTTGCTAATTTGAAATTAGTAAATATATTTGCAGAGAAAGCAGATCCTATTTATAGAAAGATAAATCAAGTCGAATAGGTAGTATTCATTCCACACAAAAATGGAAACCTTATGAGTAAAGTAGTTTTAGAACTTCGCAACGCCAGCCCTCAAAAGAAAGAAAGCCTGGCACTGAAAATGGCCAAAGAAATGGCGGGTAATGTAAACTTCCCTGATCCCAACCCAACTTTGTTGGATTTGAAAAGCGCGGCAGATACATTAAGCGCCAAGCGGCTGGCCGTGAGAGTTGCCAAAACTGCCTTGCGCTCGGCAGTGAACGAGCAAAATGCAGCGGAAAAAACATTGGTAAAAATGTTGCAGCAGGAAGCGTCATATATTGAGATGGCCAGTGGCGGCGATGCACTCAAAATTGAAAGTTCGAGTTTGAAATCACGCAAGAAAAATGTGCGGAGCCATCATCCGCCAAAGGTCGAAGGGGTGAGTGCCATGCCGGGCAATAAAAGTGGGGAGATATTATTGAGTTGGCATTCGCTGCCCCGAAGTTTCAATCTGCGCGGCTATCAGGTGCGCTATGCTTTTGTGTTTCAGGAAAAGATGGAATGGATAATGTATGATAAGTTGACTTCAAAATCGAAGATGAAATTTATGTCCCCTCAACCGGGTCAAAGAATTTGGATAGAAGTTCGCGCCGTGAACAACACCGATGTCGGCCCTTGGAGCGATGTAATGGGAATAGTAGCGCCGTAAATACTTTGATTCCACACAGTGTGAATTTTGTTTAAACCTTCCAAGTCTCGAAGACTTGGAAGGTTTTTTATGCCTAATTATTATCTTTGGGTAAACAAAAACAATACAAACATGATTCGTATAATCATCATTATACTTCTCGGTATTGTGCTCGTCAACATTGGTTTTGTTGGTCTATCGGCCATACTGTGTAAAGAGGGGCTGGAGCCAATAGGATTGAATATGATCTACGGATTACTGTGCTCTGCTTTGATTCAAATCGTGCTTTACGAGCTGGCCGTGATGTTAGCTTTATATGAAATTGGTATCAACCCAAAAATGACGACCACCCATAAACTGCTTTGGATGCTTATCGTTCTTTTAGTACTAATCGGCGGGTTGATTCTCTATTTGATTTTTGGTGATAAAACGGCGAAGGAAAATCAGGCAGGAACTTCTTCCGAGGTATAGGTGGCAGACAAAACAATTGCAGCTTTCTAAAGAATTATTTAACCGATAAAATTCAATCTAACATGGGACTATTTTCAAAAGAGGAGCCAAAGGGCTATACCGTAAAAGATAAACCGATGGCTTGTGTTTATTGCAAGAATGAACTTTTCTTTATGCGTTCGGCATTGTTAAACACCTCCGGTGCCGAATTTTTAGGGATGGCATGGGCTAATCGCGGAGCCAAGTGTTTTGTGTGTTCCGAGTGCGATTACATCCATTGGTTTATAGATTGAAACGCATCTCTTCTTAGATCTTCTCTGGTAATCGAGACGTGGAGTTTCTTCCATTCCCTCTCGTCTTTTTCTACTCTGGCAGAAAAGGCAGCGTAAGAAATTACAGTTTGTATTCTATACAATCAATCTGCCCTCTTCATGCTTTCCAGCAATTTCTTCACCACCACTTTATCAATAGGAAGTGTGATATGATCTTCCTGAACTAAGTCATGGATAGAAACCCAACGAAAGGATTCTGCTTCTTGACCGGGGACGGTTTCGAAATTGAATTTTTGAGTAGCGGTGCGAATGAGATGATGCTCATTTGAATGAACGATATAGTAAATGCTGATGATCTGGCTTTCGGAATCGAAGAAAGAAGGGACGAAGAAATCGTTGGTGTAAAAATGTTCTTTGAGCGATATGTGGATACCGGCTTCTTCTTTGAATTCGCGAATCAGGCAATCGGCGATTCCTTCACCCAGTTCTAAACCGCCACCCGGAAACTTGGTGGCGCGGATGCCGCTTTTAAATACTTCATCGGCCAACAATACCTGTTGCTTTTCGTTGAAAAGAATTCCATATACCCGGATATTGAACCGGAGGATGGGGTGCATGTTACTGGGAGCAGCGTTGAATAATCAATACTTGAAACCGAGGTTGCTGCGTCGGCCTTCTTGAATTTTAAATTCCTTGAGGTCTTCCACCGTCATCGTCTCCAACATTTCCTTCGTCCGTTCTTCTTTCGGCACCGATGCCAAGCGAAGGTTCTGTTGTTGCACCGCTTCGCTAATCAGCTTTCTGATTTCGCGAGCATTGCCAAAGAATTTATCGCGGTATAGATGGATGGATTCGATGTATCGCTGCATGTAGTCGTATGCTTCGTTATCTAACTTGATGTTTTCCAACTTCATAAGGGACAAAGCAATACGGAACAATTCGTCGGCAGAATAATCATTAAAGGTAAAGGTGCGGTCAAAGCGCGAGCGAAGTCCGGGGTTTGATTCCAAGAAGCGGTTCATGGGTTCGATATAGCCCGCTGCCATCACAGCAAATTCGCCCCGGCTGTCTTCCATTCTTTTTAAAAAGCGTTTCAATGGCTTCGCGACCAAAGTCTCCTCCTTCGCCCAAGGCATACGCCTCGTCAATAAACAGCACCCCTCCGGTGGCTTCTTTGATTCGTTCATCGGTTTTCAGAGCGGTTTGGCCCACAAACCCTGCCACCAAACCCTGACGATCTAATTCGACGAGATGTCCACGCTCAATCAATCCAAGGGCTTTGTATATTTTCCCCATGATACGCGCTACGGTCGTCTTTCCCGTTCCCGGATTGCCGACAAACACCGTGTGGAGCGAAAATTTATTCAGCACATCTTTTCCGATATCATGATAGAATCGAACGAGTTTAATCAACTCGGTTACCTCGATTTTAATATTATCAATACCGATCAGGGCGTTCAATTCTTCCAGCGCACTTTGCAACAGGCGTTCGTTCACGTGTATATTAAACTTGCGTTTGCTTCGCTGTTTGAAAACCATTTCCAAGTCATCTTTTTCTACAGAGGAAAGTACGTGTTTATCCAGCTCGCGGAGATCTTCGCGTTTCATCAGGCGCAAACCCAAATTCATTTTGGCTTCGTCAATCACCGATAGCGCATAGCGCGCATTGCCAAATGATTTATCACGATTCCGGAAGGCCTCCACCAGTTGATCGTAGAGATACGATAAGGCATCGTCCGTCATGTGAATGTTTTTCTGCTGCGCATAGCTTAGGGCAATGGCTTGCAATTCGTCGGGCAGATAATCTTCAAAATGAAAATAGTTGGCAAAACGAGAACGCAAACCGGGGTTTGATTTCAAAAAGATTTCCATTTCGTGTGGATAGCCGGCTGCCATGATGGCTATGTCGCCTGTGCCATCACTCATCTCTTTAATCAGGACTTCAATCGCTTCCTTGCCAAAGTCTTTGGAGTCATCAGCCTCGCGCGCCAAGGCATAAGCCTCATCTATAAATAAGATGCCGCCTTTCGCTTCTTCTATAGCCTTCTTCACTTTGGGTGCCGTCTGCCCGATGTATTCACCAATCAGCGTAGACCGGTCCACTTCTTTCACGTGGCCCTTGCTTAATAAGCCCATAGACTTATAAATCATGCCGAGGAGTTTTACCACGGTGGTTTTCCCCGTGCCGGGGTTTCCGGTGAAGACGGAGTGAAGATTTATTTTTTCAGAATCCTGAAAGCCCTTTTCCTGACGGAGTTTTAGGAAGTTGATATAATCTATATGATTCTTCACTTCCAATTTCAATTCCTCCAATCCAATCAGGCTTTCCAATTTAGCTACATTGGCCTCTAGCGATTCATCGGGAGAAGCAGGGAGTGTTTGCAGTGCGGACCGCACGTTGCCGCTCACATTGCCATGTTCAGGGTTCCCTTCGATGTCTTCATCACCGGTTTCTAGCCGCAACACACCAATAACGGTATCCATGAAAACAATCTCTAAACGGTAGTTGTTGTCTTTCCATGTGCCGGGAATGTCGTTTCCCCAGCCTTCGTTAAAAACAAATGTTTCTCCTTCTTTTTCTGCCTCTATTTTTCGCGAGCGCTCTATGCGAGCTTTTAATAAACCGGAGGCATTGTACCAGTTGAAGAATATTTCACAGTTCCACTCGGTGGGGACTTTGTTCTTAAACTTGAACTCAATGTACAGGTACTGGGTATCATTCCGGTTTATGCTTCGCAGATATAACTTGGTTTCATCGTTCACGGCATTGTAATCACCGGTATAAAAACGCACGGATTCAATATCGAAATAGGGATTCGACTCTGCGGTAACCCTTCCTACATCTTCTACAAAAAAGCGTTTAGTGCCTACTAGTTCGCCATCAATAAAGGCTTCCCAACTATATTCTCCTTCATTCCAAAATGCTCCGGCTGAGGCCATGCCCCATCCTTTATTAATGTACACCACGTTTTCATCCAGACGAATTTTCCGCTTTTCATCCTGCGAACAGAGCTCCTTTTTCTTGCCTTCAATATGTGAGAAAGCTTTCAGCGTGACCGTAGTCTCCCAATCCTGATCGTCGAAGAGCTTATTGTAGAAGGCTATTTCTGCAGATATATAAGTAGTCTCGGTGCGGTCAAAGACCGTGCGGTATTCACGGCTGCGATTGGCCAGCCATTCGTCCGAGGCAAACACTCGAAGTGTTTTGAATTTATAGTTCTTGTATGCCATAATTCAGAATTGTTCGATTGGGAATATTAGAGAATAGAAAAATTAAAACTTCGTTTCCATGACCTGCGCAAAGTAAAAATCTAACAACCCGTGAAGGAGGCTAAATATGCACACCTCTATGTCTATTAGACGTATAATTTGAAAAAACGTCTATTCTATTCTTCAAAATTTCCATTTTTTGACAATATAGCTACCATTCAACTCACTTTCCTTGCCGCTTTGATGCGGTTGTATGCATCATGAATCCGCTGAATTTTTTGCTCTAACTTCTTTTTTGCTATCGCATCTATGTCTTGATTTCTATCGGGGTGATATTTAAGGATGAGTTTTCGATAGGAATTCCTGATGACTATAATGGAATCTTCTCTTTTAACTCCTAAGATTTCAAAGTCCGAAAATTCTCTTTCGGTGTGTACCGTCTTCATCTTTCTGAAATCCACATCATGGACATTCAGAAAGCCGGATATGCGAAATATAAAGTAGTTCTCCCGTTCGCTAAGGTCTCCGTCGCATAGGGCAAGGTCAAAAAGAAAATGAACCACCTGAACATGGGTGCCGTGGTCAGTGTACATACGTATTTGATCGCAAGCTGTGTTTAGGTCATACTCTTTATTCAGGCAATGATTAAGAACTTGTGAGCGTTCATTAGAATATTTTTCATCGAAGTGCTTGTTCAGAAAATCATTGACAAAAGAAATTTCGGTTAAGGAGACCTTGCTGTCCACCTTGATTAAATGAGATGCTAGCACGATTAAATTGGCCTCAAACTCAGTGATGCCTTTTGTTTTGCCAACTTCTGGATGGTTCTTGTCCTTTCCCATCATGGTTCCGGCAATAAAACCCAATACACCACCTATGGGATTGCCGGTCAACACCCAACCAATTCCAGCACCTAACCATTTCTCATAATAGGACATTATATCGCGCGGAATAAGTAATAATGAATGATGATTTATCGGGGGCGAATAACGGGTTCGGTTAATTTAGTAAGTAACCAAATACCGAGGAGGATGAATGGGATATTGAGCATTTGGGTTTTGCTAACCAAACCAAAAAGCAGGCCGCCGTCCGGTACTTTGAAGAACTCAAGAACAAATCTTGCACCAAACAACCCGATGAAAAGGATTGCCGGATACAATCTGGTTTTTGATTGCTTGTATTTCATGAAGACAAGCAACATGATGATCTGTAATAGAAAATAGGCCAGACTCTCATATAGAACCACCGGATGCCGGGGAATATCGTCCACCTGTTTAAAAACAAAAGCCCAGGGAACATGAGTAGGCGTTCCTACCAGCTCAGAATTCATCAAATTACCAATTCGGATGAGCGATGCCAGCAAGGGAACTGAAATTGCGCAATAGTTAAAGAGCGGCACAAAAGGAAACTCGCGGTGATTCCGAGAAAAGAGATACAAACCCAGAATGCCTCCCGCCAAGCCACCATGACTCGCTAAGCCACCTTTCCAAACAGCGAGAATATCTAAAGGATGGCTCAGATAATATTCCAAATCATAAAATACAATATGCCCCAAACGAGCCCCAATCAATCCCCCAATAAATACATATTGAATAGCTAAAGTGACTTTTTCATCATTCCAGCCTATCTGTTTCCATATAAACTGCTGTGCCCAAAAAGTCCATATTAGCGATAGTCCCCAAAGGACCCCGTACCATTTAATAGCATATATGCCAAAACTAACAAAGTCGGGATTGGGGTTCCATTGAATAAAAAGCATGAGTGAAGACATAGGGCGAAAATAGAAATCCATTTAAAGATTGCAGGTAAACCGAATGGCGTTGATAAGCGGGGGGGAACCGATAAAACCTACTTTTTCATAAATCATTTTGTAGGATGGTATTATTTTATATTCTTGCACAATTGATAATAACATCGGTATCCTAACTAAGTAAACAACAGAAATGGCGAAAAAGAAATTTACACTCGAATATATCATACGGTCTTCACCGTCTATCCTTTTTGAATTTTTGACACAACCTACCAATCTGTCTCAATGGTTTTCTGATTATTGTGATTCTCAGGAGGACATCTTCATCTTTGGATGGGGCGGTTCCGATTTTCAGCGCGCACGCCAAGTAGATGTAATGGATGAGGAATCTGTGAGATACCATTGGGAACACGGTAATAAAGACGAGTACTTTGCATTCAAGGTCTACAAATCGGAAATCGCGAATGACACCATTCTGGAGATAACTGATTTTGCCGACGCCAAGGAAGTTAAAGAGCAGCCCTTTCTTTGGGACAAGCAGGTAGAGGATCTCAAACATGCCTTGGGTGCTTAGTTTAGCTGGGTTATCTTCGTTCGTCGTCGAGCTTTATAATTCTTAACACCCCATTCCCCAATCACCATTCGCCTTTCATAACTTTACCTCTTGATATGCTAATTAAGAAATTAGATTGGCTGGTTGTCAAGACGTTTATCGGGCCTTTTATCCTTACCTTTTTTATTGCACAGTTCGTACTGGTCATGCAGTTTTTATGGAAATATGTAGATGACTTAGTTGGTAAAGGACTGGATTTCTGGGTATTGATTCAATTGCTATTATTTGCTTCGGCCCGCTTGGTGCCATTGGCGCTGCCGCTATCGGTCTTGTTGGCCTCCATCATGGTTTATGGTTCCTTTGGCGAGCATTTTGAATTGACCGCTGCCAAATCGGCTGGCATATCGCTCCTTCGCTTTATGTTACCGCTTTTTGTAACTGTCACCTTCATCAGCATATTCGCTTTCTACTTTTCAAATAACCTATTACCCATGGCGAACCTGAAATTCAGTGCTTTGCTATACGACATTCGGAACCAAAAGCCATCGGTTGCGTTGAAACCGGGAATCTTTTATAGCGGGCTGGATGGTTTTTTTATCAAAGCCGAAGGAAAGGATGATGCCACCGATGAGCTTTCGAGCATCATCGTTTTTGACCATACCAGCGGCCATGGCGATGACCACGTTATCACGGCTGCTAAAGGACAGATGATTCAGAATGATAATGAAATGACTTTGCTTCTGAAATTAAAGAATGGGCGACAATACCGAGAAATTGACCCCAAAGACCCGGGACAGAATGAAAATGAATACACCATGGTCAGCACTTCCTTTCAGTCTTGGGAGAAGCGCTTTGACCTTTCCCAATTCAAATTGAGCCGTACGGACGAAACTTTTTTCAAGAACTTGAAACAAATGCTGGACTTGAAGCAGTTGAAGGGAGCTATGGATACCGTTCAAATGGAATAGGACGCGGTGTTGCGCGACTATTCAACTTACAATAAGCCCTATCTTAACTTTCGGAAGTTCGACCTAGATTCTGCTTCCAAATATAATGCCCAGCCCGCCTCCTTTAAAGAAGCGACTGAATTATTGAATGATTATAGCCCCGAGCAAAAAATCCAAACCATGGAAATAGCCATGAACAAAGCTCGCAACGTGAAAAACTATGCAGATGTGATCTCTAAACAAATGGATTATAAAGAGAAAAACAGAACCAGCTATTTGATAGAAATCTATCGAAAGTTCACGCTGTCTGTGGCTTGTCTGGTACTGTTTTTAATAGGCGCGCCCTTAGGCTCTATTATTCGCCGCGGAGGATTGGGCTGGCCTATGTTCTATTGCGTACTGTTCTTTATCCTCTATCATGCCACCTCCATCATTGGTGAAAAAATGGCCGAGAACAATATATTCACTCCATTTGGCGGTATGTGGCTATCTACTTTTGTGCTGACCCCTGTTGGCCTGTTCCTGACCATGAAGGCAACGAACGACTCCAGATTATACAGCACTGAGTATTATGCTCATTTATTCCGAAAACTTTTTACCCGATAAAAAAAATGATTGCCTTGAAAGACTTTCTTAATAAGAACAAAATTTTCCTCCTGTTGTATT